>PMCF01000160.1:0-548 GCA_003154115.1 Anaerolineae bacterium | reverse complement strand
GCACTAATGCCCAAGACCAGCCCCGTGAAACCGCTCTGGGCCTGGTCTTGCTCCAAGCGTTTCATTTTTCCCAAGACCGATTCGATCACTTCACTGCTCCCCAGCAGGCGCTCGTTGGGACGCGCGTGGGCTTGCTCCTCGGCCACAAACGCCACCAGGGTGCGACGCAGCTGGTGCCCCCGTTCGGTGTGGGCCAAATGCTCCCAGTGCCGTTCCAAATCGACCTGCGCCTCGGGGTACAGGCCCTGTTGTCGCACAAAGCTTTCCGTGCGGCTGACGAGTTCGAAGAGCTCGTCCCCGTCTTCCAACGGCGACCGAAAGCGCGTGACCCAGTCCAATTTGCGCTGGACGTGTTCCACCTCAAAGAGCGGACTCGCTTGGGTCGGCGCTTGGTCTAGCCAGGCCAACACCACCCGCCCCCATCTGACTAGGCTCTCGACATTCATGTAGCGGGCCTTGGTCTTTTGATCGGGCGGGGCCAACGCGGCCAAGTCGGTCTGTTGAACTTGAAGTTTGGTTTGACTCGCCAAGCGGGTGAACTCGACCCA
>PMCF01000200.1 GCA_003154115.1 Anaerolineae bacterium | reverse complement strand
GTGCTGCACGAAGTTGAGCTGTTTGTTGCTGGTCGAAGTCCAGAAGTCGTCACGCACGATGGTCTGCGATTCGCGTTTGGTTTCGCCCTCATCGCTGACGAAGGTGACGCTGCTCTTCTTGCCAAACGGCGGATTGGTCAGCACCATCTCGAAGCGCTGGCCCGGATCGGCGGCGAGGCTGTCCGCCACACGAATGGGGCTGCTGCCACCGTTCGCGCCAATGCCATGTAGATACAGATTCATCACGCACAAGCGCGCGGCGCTATCGACGATCTCCCAGCCGTTCAAAGCCTTGCTGCGCAGATGCTGCCATTGATCGCGATCGAGCGGCCCATGTCGATCGGCGATGTCGTCATGCGCGGCGAGGAGGAAGCCGCCCGTGCCGCAGGCCGGATCGCAGATCGTGTCGCCGGGTTGCGGCCGCATCACATCCACCAGCGCTTTGATCAACGGTCGAGGCGTGAAGTATTGGCCCGCGCCCGATTTGATGTCCTGCGCGTTCTTCTCCAGCAGCCCTTCGTAGATTTCGCCCTTGATGTCGATGTCGAGACCCATCCACGTTTCGCCGTCGATGAGGTCGATCAAGCGGCGCAACTTGGCCGGGTCTTGAATCTTGCTCTGCGCCTTGCGGAAGATCACGCCGATCAGCCCGCTGCGCTTGCCCAGTTCGGTGAGGATGTGGCGATAGTGCGTTTCCAGATCGTCGCCGTCGCGCGGCTGCAAACTGCTCCAGCCAAGGTCGGTCGGAATGGTGCTCTTCTTGCCCAACTGCCGGACATTCTCATCGTCCATCTTGAGGAAGAGCAGATACGTCAACTGCTCGACGTAGTCGCCNNTCGTCGCGCAGGACGTTGCAGTAGTTCCAGAGCCGTTGAACGATGGTGGATGAAGTATTCATGGGTCAGAATCAGTGCCTCATAGAATAGAATGCTATGAAGAAACATTAGAACTACGCAGAGGAAGCCACACGAAGTTCGGTGGGGAATAAAACAATTAGCGAGACTTAGCCGATCTCGCCAAAATGAAAGGTGCTGTTAGTGGGATCAACCGCAAAGCGCAAGAACTCAAGGCACCCCATCATGCCCAAAATGCACGGAAAATCGTTCGGCCACTCCTGAAAAGGAGTAAGCTGTGGTGCGAAGGCTGTCACTTGAATTGTCAGATCATCACCTTGCTCTGCTGGTAATGTCAAAGATACAAGGTGTAGTGCTCCGGACACTCGCTGACCACGAAACATGAGAGGCGCAGTAGGAATGCCGTCGTCAGGCCGAAGTCCCAAATTGTCTGCTACTTCTGGAGAAAGAAGTAAATAGACTCCGCCCGTATCAACAAACCCGGTTGTTTCAAAGTTTTCGAGCAGCAGGCGCAGTATGATTCGGGGCGAAGTTTCTTGCTCAGCAGCTGGGCGATAGGCGTAAGGAGCTGCTCCAATTGTAAAATCATCACCATTACTAAAGCGCAGCATGTTAGTAGACTTTCGTGATCAATAAACCGGTCGTGCTGTGAAGTTGAGCAGATAAGGCCTTTAGCGTGTTTGCCGAACCTACTAATTCGCCATCACGCAGCGCTACCCACTGGCCTCGATAAGATTCGCCATGATGTATCAACCAGTTCCGGCTGGCTTTCCAGTCAGAACTCGATGAACGTTTGCTGCGTGACACTTTCGGTGGTGCGAGCACGCGCGCATACTTTTGAAGATCAGCATGATTCGGAAAGCGAGAAGCGCCAAGAGCCGCAAGGTTGCGTGCAACCAGATATGCGCCAGCCGCCAGAGCTAGCTGCACACCACGGATGAAATCTTCCGCCGAACGCCGCTGCCAGTCCACCTGCTTTTGAGCGGCAACAAAAGCACGCTCATCACCGATTTGAGCAGTGACTTCCAGGCGTGACATTTCTGGGTCGATCATCGTATTAGCAACGGTCCGCTCATAAGAGCGTTCGGGATATGCAGACACAGTTCCGGTAAACGACAACGCGCTTTCGGCAAAGTCACTCTTGCGATCGAAAACGGGGACGTTAGTATTTGGCCACCATTCAGCTGTTCCCAAATCGTCATTCGGCAAGTCAAACAGGCTGCCACTGGTGACAGTCAGCTCTGTATCTGAATAGCGGATGCCAAAAAACTCTCGGATGAGTAAGGGTGCGGGCGGCGCGTTGGCTAAAGTGCCAATCATTTTGATAGATCCTTCATTTTGGGACGAAACACGCCCAGTTTCTCAGCACGGATACACCAACGGAACGCCCGATACAGCACATCGTTATACTGAACACAACGATCGATCAAGCCGGATAACTCTAGCCGGCCTTCTTCAAAGTAGTCCAAGTCCAGCACAAAGAATGGTTCACCATTCTCTTCACCGTAGCCTGTTCCCAATGTGAGTTTGGCGTCGCCGTCAGCCAGAACCAAACGACTGCGCATCTCGAGCGGATTACTCCAAGCATCGCTGCGCGATTGCTGGACCAGTTCGGGTCGCAGCAATTCAAACATCTCGGCTACGCTGGCGCAACCCGTGTTGGCGGGAGACAGACGATTGACGTAGCGAAGCCCCAAACGAACAGCATAGGCTGGCTTATATACGCGCTGGACGGCGGAGTGAGTCAAGTTTAATAATCTGGCAAACTCCCCCCAATTTCGATAGCCCTTAGTCGAAAGCGCGTAGAAGTCGGGACCTAACGAGATCGCCGTCTGCTCATCGGCCGTGCGAAACCGATAGACGCGGCTTTGTGGCTCAACAGTGGGGCTGCCTTTAGCGCCCGGTCCTGGTACACGGAAAAGGAAACCGTGCTCCAACTCGACAAGTGGAAACTCAGATCGAATCTGTTCTTGAAATTCGCTCGGCTCTTCACTGGCGATACGCAAGATGACAGGAAATCGCACCTGGCAGATCACTTCGATGAGTGGTGAGTTATCTAGTTGAACGTCAGTCTGTGGGGGAAAATACACGGCCATAGTACAACCTCGGCAGAAGCAAGTCTGTTTAGATTATACGGTGTGGGCGAACAAACAGCAAATCGAATTTGATCACCGGGTCTTATGTGACTGCAGCCGTCTTGGCCTCTCCAACAATTCCGCCGCCGATTTCTCCCCTGTGATCTACGGCACGAGTTTCCCCTCAAACGCCCGCTTGAGGATGGACTGCCGCAGCCGCTCCGCCCGTGCGAGGTTGGCCGTCAGCGTCGCGTCGAGTTCCTGCACCACCGACAGCCGCCGTTCCACTTCGGCCACGATGCGGCGTTGTTCGGCGAGAGGCGGCAAAGGCACAGCAAGTTTTTGTAGCGTGTCGAGGTTTATATTCTTTTGAGCAGTAGCAGGAGCATATCGCTTCAAGTCCTCTTTTGCTGTTCGAATGAAGAATTCAACAAAACGAACGTCACACGCTGATTCATCTGCTACAAAGCCAACAACACTGTCGGGAAAGCAAGCATCAAAACCGAGAATCGCCGTCTCTGCAATATTAGCCGCAATGGTTATGCACAACGCCCCTTTTCGCCAGAGACGACTTTGCGCCAAACCAAACTCGCTATATGTTTCTGAATACCTCGCAATCACTCCATCTGCTTGTCGAATCTCGCCGGTTTGAATGAAAGGATATGGCCCACCAAACAATCGTGGTTCATTTCGTGGGCGATGCTTTGATTTTCCACGTGCTAGTTCACCCAACTGTGGAAGAGTCGTCCAACACCACCCACTCGGCAACTCCGGCAACTCATCGAGGTCGGGCGCTTGCGGCTCTTCATACTTCGCCTTCTGCGGATCTTTCCCTTTGGCACGCAAATCTGCCGCCCACTTGGCCCGTCGTTCGACGAGGATGCGCTTCAGCAACTCCGAGGCCGGTTCGTCGTCGGGAGACCCTAAAGGTTTTTGGAAACCTTTAGGGTCTGTCAATTTTCCTTCGCACGCGGCCTTGAGCACAGCGGCCTTATACCGCTTGAGGTTGGTCTGCGCCCGCTTCAACGCCACGACGCCCGCATCGAGCCGCGTGAATTGTTCTTCGATCTTGGCGACGATGCGGTGTTGTTCTGCCGTTGGCGCAAGAGGAACTACCTGATCACGCAGCACCTTGCCGCTGATTGCAGAAAACGTCGTACCAGTTGCCTTGCCAGCGATTTCGTCAGCGACATTTCTTAAAAGATACAAAATGTAGAGGCTTGGCATTCCGTCTTTTGGACGTATTGCCGCTAAGCCTCGACCAATGCAAGATTTTTCTCGACAAAGATTTGTTGGGCCAACAGGCGCCCGAACTGTTATCAATACGTCGCCCGCTTCCGCAATCTTTCCGGGCTGTGAGCACCATTTCACTGGCGTGGGGTAAAGATCACCGAACTCGGCTTTGCCTTGATAAAAAGGCAAACCAACGCCTTCTGTGTTGTAAGTCTCAGACGGCGGTGATTGCCCCATGATAATGTCACACGCTTCATCAAGTGTCGTCCACACCCAACCCGCAGGCAAATCCGCAGTGTGCGGGCTGTTGTGACTATTGTTGCTCATACTTTAGCGCGCCGACAACTGCGCGAGGAAATCGGCCGGGGAATAAACGGGGAGAGTCGCACCAGTGAAGTCGGCGAGGTCGCGGGTGACGATGGCCTCCAGGCCATTGGCTTGCGCACTCGCCACCTGCACGGCGTCTTCATAGTCCTTCAGGGGCAGCGCCAGAGCGGCGCGGAGGCTGGCCTGATCGACCGTGCAGACTCTAAATTTTGCCAGCAAGCCGATCAAGGCGAAACGCATCGCGGCCTCGCCTTTGGCTTTCTTCCCCACGTAGTAGATCGTAGGTGGCGTTAAAGCCGAGACGTAGCCTTCAAACCGGCCCAGCCGGTTCGCTTCCCACAACGCTTCGGCGGCCCGCACGAACTGTGGACGTTCCAGGAACAAATCCAGCAAAATATTCGTATCGAGCAAGACCCGCATCATTGGTATTTCTCGATCAGATAGCTGACGTAGTCTTCTTTGATTTCCCTGTCCGTTGGAATCGGCCCGTCCGGTTTCAGGATACCGCGCAACCGCGCCGCCGAAAACTCATCGTCGGCTGCCGGTTCGTTAGCGGCCTTCGTTGCCGTCTCGACTTGCAGCGAGTGCAGCAGCTCCGTGACGACGAACCAGCGTTCCCTCGCTGACAATTGTGCGGCCTGCGTCACAATTTCTTTAACGGTCATGGCTCACCTCCTGCTTTGATTATACCGCCGTTCAGCCGTGCGTTCATTCAAGCCTCACGTCCAGTTATTGTAGGGGCGAGGTCTCCTCGCTCGTTTCCTGCCCATCCGCCGCGTACATGGGCGAGGTCACCTCGCCCCTACGTCATCGCCACATTCAGCTCATCCAGCAATGCGGGCAATTCCGCGCCGAACACCTGCCGCGCCTTAATCAACCCGCCCTTGCCGAAGAATTCGCCCGCGTTCAAATCGCCTTCACTCACGCTCAAATTCACGCCCAGCGTCTCGACGATCTGCTCCAGCCACCAGCGTTGATCGGCGCTGAACGTGCGTCCCGCCGCTTCTTGCATCTGCGCCCACTCCGCATAGCGCGCCCGCACCCGTTCGGGATACGGCACCAACTCGTCGTCCAACTGCACCGCGTGCCGCACCAGCGATACCACATCCGTCAGCACGCGCCGTTTACCCACCCCGCGCACCCGGTCGCGTTCCAACTGTGCGTACGCCGCCCACAGCGACTCGGTGGTCCAACTGTGCGGCGGCTGTTCCAGCGTCTGCGCCAACTCTTTGATCTGCCGCAGCGTCAACTGCCGCCGCCCATACGGCTGCGCGTAAATCAACTGCAAGGCCGCAATCTCGTCGCGATGCTGCTCGATGAACTGCCGGAACGATTCGATCGTCGCCCGCGCGCGATCGGTGGCATGCGCGTCATACGCCGCGTCGATCAAGCGATCGCGGCTCACCCGATCGATCGTCTGCTCGTTGCGGGCCTGCATATCGATCAGCGCCTTGCGCAACTTCGGATCGTCAAAGGGCTGTACCGCCCGATCGATCAACGCGGCCTGCGCTTCGTCAGGGGTCGAGGCAAGCCCGACCCCTACCATTTCGATCGGCTTATCGGGATCGATCGCATCCAACAACGCATTCGCCAACATTTGTACGGGCGACCCTTGCGGTCGCCCCTCTTGCAATCGCCCATCCAGGGCAGGCGCGAGGCTTGCCCCTACGGCCGCTCGATCGTGATCGCTCATCGTCCGATCGAGCCGCGCCAACCGGCCGGCCAGCGACGATAACGTGTCCTCATCGTGCGCGCCCAGCGCGATCGCTTCCAGCAGCTTATCGAACGGCAGCGAGCGTTTGCGCTCCAGCGTCTGCGTCTCCACCTTCGCCCCATCGACCACGCCCACCGCATCGACGATGACGAAGTGCGTCTTGCGCAGCGCATCGGGCGTGACAGCGATCAGATCGGTCGGGTTGATGACGCGCGTGCCGCGGCCCAGCATTTGCTCGAACAGCAGGCGCGATTTGACGGGCCGCATAAACAGCAGCACTTCCAGCGGCTTGATGTCNNTCCACCGTCACCGCGATGCGCGGCTGATAACTGTTGCGGAACGACGCGATCAAATCTTCCGGCTTCACGCCCGTCGTGCGATACGTGATCTTCTGGCAGAACTCGTTGCCCTTGCCAAACTCCTCGCGCACGATGCGCACGATGTCTTCCGCGTGGCTGTCGTCTTTGGCAAAGACCAGCGTCTTGGGCACGTCCGTCCGCCCCGGAAACAACTCGGTGAACAACTTGTCGCGATAGGTGCGGATGATGGTGCGGATTTGATCGTCGGCCACCACCGCCCGATCGAGTTGCGCCGCGTCGTAAGCCAAGTCCTCGTCGAGCGCCTCCCACCGCATCTTGCGCGTCTGCCGGTCGCGCTTGTCGACGTAGTAACCGGCCTCGACCGTGCTGCCCGCTGCGGTGATCTGTGTGCGGATGCGATACACCTGCCCATCGACGTTGACGCCGTCGGCCACTGCGCGCTGCCGCGAATACTCCATGACCAGATTTTGATTGAAGAAGCCAAAGGTCTGTTTGGAGGGCGTGGCCGTTAAGCCGGTGATAAAGCCGTCGAAGTATTCCAGCACCTGCCGCCATAGGTTATAGATCGACCTGTGGCATTCGTCGGTGACGATGAAATCGAAATACTCGATCGGCAGCGCGGGGTTATAGCGCACGTCTTTGGGCTGGTCGCCCAACCGATCGGCGATCTCGAACAACGAGCCCTCTTCCAACTCGGGATCGAACTCGGCCTCACCGGACAGCATCGAATACAGGCGTTGAATCGTGGTGATGCACACGCGGCTGACAGGGTCGAGCGTGTTGGATTGCAGGTGCTGCACGTTGTACAGTTCGGTGAACTTGCGGCCATCGTCGGGCGTGACATACTGCTGAAACTCCTTCAACGTCTGCCGCCCCAGGTTGCTGCGATCGACGAGGAACAACACGCGCTTCGCACCCGCGAACTTGATCAGCCGATAGATGAACGACACCGCCGTGAACGTCTTGCCGCTGCCCGTCGCCATCTGGATCAACGCGCGCGGTCGATCCTGCGCCAACGATCGTTCCAGATTCTCGATCGCCGCGATCTGCGCCGACCACAATCCATTCACATTCAACGGCGGCATCGCCCGCAAACGTGCCCGCACCGATCGGGCTTCGCTCGCCCACCCGGCCAGCGTCTCCGGTCGATGGAAGGCAAACGTGCGGCGGCTGCGCGGTTCGGGATCGAGTCCGTTGGTGAAGAACGTCTCGACGCCGGTGCTCTCGTAGAGGAACGGCAGCGGCGTATGCCACGCGGGCGGAGTCGCGGATAAACCCACGCTGTACTTCTCGGCCTGCGCCTCCACGCCGGTGAGCGTCGTACCTTCCGGCTTCGCCTCAATCGCCCCGATCGCGCGCCGATCGACGAACAACAGATAATCGACGTAGCCCGTCTTCAACGGAAACTCGCGCACGGCGATCCCGCGCCCCGCGCCGAGATTCGTCTCATCGCGCGACTGCACCATCCAGCCGCATTGGGCGAGAAGCGCGTCGATGTTTTGGCGGGCCAGTTGTTCGGGTGTGGGCATGGGCTTATCAAAAACCTACCACGGTCATTTGCCTAAGTCGTTCAAGCGCTGCTTGGCGATGGCTTCGTTGGTCGGATCGAGACCTAAGGCTAATGCCTTCTGAAGATCAGCAATGGCTTTATCTTTCGTGCCCAACTTGAGATAGACCTGCCCTCGATTGAGATAGGTGTTAGCTGAGTTAGGATTGATCACGAGTGCCTGATTAAAGTCTGCCAGGGCTTTCTGATAATTGCCCACGGTGTAATAATCGGCCCCGCGGTTGTTGTAAGCGGCATCGGATTGTGGAACAAGACGGATGACTTGCGTGTAATCGGCAATGGCGTGCTCATAGTCCTGGTGATGATCATAGAGTATCCCGCGATTATAGTAACTCCGCACAAAAGTGGGGCGCACTTTGATCGACTGGGTATAGTCACTCAGCGCTTCTTGATAATGATTCAGTTGTTCGTGGGCATAGGCCCGGTTAAACCAACCTTCGGGAATATCGGATTCGTGTTTTAGAAACACATCCAAATCAGGAATCGCCTCTGCCCATTGTTCCAGGTCTGCTTTACAGGTGCCGCGTACATAGTAATAGTGCCATAGGTCAGCTTGCAAACTAAGCGCATGGTCCGCGTTCGCCACGCAAGCTTCATACTGCGTGAGGACCATCAAATCTTCTGCCCGATCGCCCCACGTCACAGCCCGCATGGGATCAATCGAAAGCGCCACTGTATCTTCTCGTAGTGCGTTGACGTATTCGTCGGCGTTGAGATAATCAACCGCAAAGTTATTATGAACTTTAGCCAGCGTGGGATCGAGTGACAAGGCTTTCTGCCAATCAGCATGAGATTTCTCTACCTCACCAAGTTCGGAATACATCAGGCCGCGGTCGGCATAACCCAGAGCGTAATTAGGGTCAAGGGCCAACGCCTTTTGCATCTCGTCCAGGCCGGCTTTGGGATTGTTTTGATAGAAGTAAGCCATACCGCGATACCAATAGGCGGGAGCCAGATTGGGATCAGACTTGATGACCAAAGTCATGAGTCTGAGCACTTCATCGTACTGCTTGTCCCGGTAGGCTTGTTTACCTTGGATGTAATTCGGATCGGTGATGTCTTCACCAGGCGGCGTGGCTGTTGGTCTGCCGGGCGTTGGCACATCGGACGGGAAAGAGCCAGATTGTTGGACGGATGGCAGCGTTGTCGCTGCCAATTGGGCTGTGGCCTCCGGCGTTCTGGTAACTGTCGGACGTGGTGTAGAAGTTGGTGTCCAGGTCGGGGGGTAGGTCGGGGCGTGAAGGGGTCCTGCTGCTGGAACAGGGGCGGTACTTCTGCCACACGCGACCAGACTTAACAGAGTCGCTAACAACAAACTACCCATAAGCCAAGGCTTTTTCATCAGATACTCCTCTGCTCCCGGTTATACAGAGAACTTCGTTGATTCCCCGCCTGATATGAGTGATTGGCACGGCACAATATGTTTTCATCAATAGGTCAGCACTATTTTGTCGGGCCATGTATTCGGGTGTGGGCATGATGTCACTCGGCGAGAGATGACATCGATTATAGGCTAGACGGGCGAGAGAAGCAAAAGGCAATTGCGCGACCATGAGGCCGGACGTGACGGCAAACGCTGGTTAAGGTCTACGGGCACATGGGGGAAAATTGCCAAAGAAAGTTTGGGCAGGTGCATGTCTAGAAGTTGAGCGCCCACGGTCACACCAGGATACGTGTCGGAATGTTCCAGCACTAGACATCCCAGGGAATTGAAGCCGCTTCCAGAGATTGACGACGTTTCTTCCAGTAACTTTGCACCTTAAAAACGGCCGCCGATACAGCGATTTCTAACATGGGCGTGTAAAGCAATACGATGAGGATTTGCCATACCGTGGCACCCGCAATAACGATCAAGGCGGCTACAAAAGCCAATGACAGCAAGATCATATAGAAGCGGGCAATTCGCAACTCGTAGCGGGTGTAGTGCATGACTAGCGCTGTCCAGAAAACGCGAATGAAGATGAATCCAACGATCCGCCAAACCTCGCTACGTTCAACTGTGAAGAGCATGATCACCAAAGGCGCTCAAGACCCTCAAGGCCCCGCTGATGCGGACCTTGAGGGTCTATGTTTTGGAGGGTGCCTTGCGAAGGTGTGTGAATGCAGTCCGCCAGAACCTTCGCAAGGTTCTCGTTCGCTTACGGATTCTAGTTCTTAAACATGAGCGGCAACAGGTATTGATAGATCCTGTACGTGGCCCGGTTGTTGCTCAGGTCAGGATCAAACACGCCTGCCGGAGCGGTGATGGTGACAATGTTACTGCCCCGGTCCAAGATGCCCAGCGTGCCTTTGACGGTGTACGTCATCACGCCGCCGGCCGGCAAGGCCGCCAACGTATCTTGGAGAGCGTTGCCCGCGCCGTCGCTGCATGTCGCGCCACCCGAAGCCCTGCACGTCCACGTGATGTTGGTCACTTCCGCCGGGATGAAGCTGGACACCACCGCGCCATTTGTCGCGCTGGGGCCGCTGTTCCGCGCCACGATGGTGTAGGCGATTCCGTTCAGAGTTCGCGCCACGCTCTCCGCCACCGACAGATCTGCCTTGGGCGTGATGGCACCGCCGCCGGGCGGCAGAACGGGATTGGTGGATAGCGTGCCCTGCTGGTCGCTGCTAACCTCGGCCACATTCCCGCCGAGGGTGGCGGCCGCCGGGTCAACCGTCACGGTGATGATGCCCGTCCAGGTTGCGCCCGCCGCCAGATTGCCCACCTGCCAGACGAGCGGGTTAGGGCTGGTATAGCCCGCCGGAGACGCGCTCGCAAACACCGCGCCGGATGGCAACATGTCCGTTACTTTCACGCCCGTCATGGTGCTGCCGTTGGTGTTGGTCACGACGATGGCATAGCGCACCATGTCGCCCGCATATAGCGGCGCGCCGTCGAGGTCGGTGACGGTCTTGTTGATGAGCAGGCCAGGCAGCACTGTACCGTCGCCGGGCGGCAGAACCGGTGGGGTGGCTACCTCGCCTTGCTGGTCGCTGCTAACCTCGGCCACATTCGCGCCGAGGGTGGCGACCGCCGGGTCAACCGTCACGGTGATGATGCCCGTCCAGGTTGCGCCCGCCGCCAGATTGCCCACCTGCCAGACGAGCGGGTTAGGGCTGGTATAGCCCGCCGGAGACGCGCTCGCAAACACCGCGCCAGACGGCAGCATATCCGTCACCTTGACGCCCGTCATGGTGCTGCCGCTGGTGTTGGTCACGACGATGGCATAGCGCACCATGTCACCCCCATACAGCGGCGCGCCGTTGAGGTCGGTGGCGGTCTTGTTGATCACCAAGTAAGAAGTAACCGTAGAGCGGTTATTCGCCGGGATGGCATCGGTAAAGTATGCCGGCGGGATGATCTCGGCAGTGTTCGCAAAGCCGCCGGTGGCCCGCGCATGCACCGTGTAGGTGACCACGCCACCGGCCGGGAAGGAAGTCAGCGTGTCATAGATGTTGCCCGGGATGCTGGCCGTGCCGCTGGCTGCGCAGGTTGCCCCGCCCGAAGCCTCGCACGTCCAGGTCACGTTCGTGAGGTTGGCGGGCAGCGTGTCGGATACGATCGCGCCGTCGGCCGGGAGGCAGCACGGGCAGTCGTTGTTGGCGGCGACGATGGTGAACGTCACGTCTGGATAGTTGAGTGTCATGGATTTGTGGATTTCGAGGTCAGTGCCATGGACGACGACCTGCTGCAGCACAGCCGAGGTGCTGCCGTTATAGTTCATGTCGCCGCCGTATAAGACGGTGATATCGTGCGTGCCCACGGCGAGCGGGTAAGGTGGCGTGAATGAGGCTTGCCCGCCGGTGAGCGCGCGCGTGCCCAGAACAGTGCCGCCGTCATAAAAGGTCGCCATACCCGTTGGCGTGCCAGAGCCAGGCGCGACCGCGCTGACGGTCGCGTGGAACGTGACCGTCTGGCCGTCGAGCGACGGGTTCTTGGACGAAACCACTACGCTCGTCGTGTTGACCATGAGGTACGTAAACCCATCTGTCGAGGTCGCAGAGCCGCCAGGAATGGTGACAACCACATCCACCGCGCCAGGGCCATGGGCAAGGTTGCCGGGGGTGGTGCAGGTAGCCTGCGTGTCAGAGACAACCGTGCAGACTGCGGGAATGCCGCCAAAGGTGAACGTTCCGCCGGTAAAGCCCGTGCCGGTGATGACCACGCTCGTACCGCCAGACACCGGTCCAGAGTTCGGAGCGATGCCGGTAATGGATACGGGGATGTAGGTAAAGCCCCCTGTCGAGGTGGCTGTGCCGCCGGCCGTGGTGATAACCACATTCACCGGGCCAGCCGCGTGCGGAGGCGTGGTGCAGGTAACCTGCGTGTTAGAGTTGACCGTGCAGGTTGCGGCAACGCCGCCGAAGGTGATGGTTCCGTTGGTAAAGCCCGTGCCGGTGATGACCACGGTCGTGCCGCCCGTCGTTGGGCCCGAGTTCGGAGCGATGCCGCCGATGGTCGGGGGCGGAACGTAGGTAAAGCCGCCCGTCGAGGTGGCTGTGCCGCCGGGCGTCGTAACCACCACATTCACCGCGCCGGCGGCATGCGGCGGGGTGGGACACGTAATTGATGTATCCGTCACGGTGCAGGCTGCCAGGTTCGCCGGCGTGCCGCCAAAGGTGACGGAGGTGGCACCAAGCAAGTGGGTGCCAGTGATGACCACGGTCGTGCCGCCCGCCACTGGGCCGGCGTTGGGAGCGATGCCGCCGCCCGCACCGCCATTGCTGATGGTCGGCACATCATAGTAGGTAAAGCCGCCCGTCGAGGTGATGACCTTGCTAGGCGTGGTGATGACCACATCCACCGGGCCGGCGGCGTGCGCGGGCGTGGTGGCGGTGATCTGCGTGTCGGTTATCACTGTCCAAGTTGGCGCAGGCAAGCCGCCAAAGGTAAGGGCGGTTGCGCTGATAAGGCCCGTACCAGTGATGACCACGCTTGTGCCGCCCGCCACCGGGCCGGCGTTCGGAACGATTTCGCTAATGCTGGTCGGTGGCGGCGGGGCGGCTCTTTCCAGGATCAGCAGCGCAAAGGCGGTGCTTAGGTAATCACTGCTCCCTTCATACAACGAGGAAGGCCAAGAGCCGTTCACCGCTTGTTGACCTACGATGTAACTGGCAAGGTCAAGGCCACGAGACGGCTCCTCGTTGAACCAGTTGTCGTTCCGCGTGCCGCCGTGGTCGAGGTCGAGCAGGGTAACCCCGCTGTACGTCAGCCCCTTCATTTGGCTCCACGTGGAAAGGTAAATAAAACCATCGGTCGGTGGTAACGCCCAATTGGTTTCGATGTAGTGCAGGGCGTTATTCATGCGGGGCGTGGCAGGCGTATCGCCGAGGAAGGACATCATGGTGATGAGGTGGCCAGTCCGGTAACTATTGGAACCAGGGCAGCCAGTATACCCCGCGCCGCCATCAGTGCACTGGTCATACGTGACCCATTTGTTCAGTTCGGTCTTGACGAAGGCGGGAATTGTCGAACCAAAGCTTTGGGCGTAGGCCAGGCCCAGCGTGGCAAAGCCGGAGACCGATCCGTCCGAGTCTCCCGTGTTGAAGCCGTAGCGCCAACCGCCCTCACTCGTCCCCGTATCGTTCTGCGCCCAGGCCAGCAAGTCCACAGTATCCTGAGTGATATCGGCAAATGTACGGCCACCGCCGCCGATGTGAGTTGGTTGCCGGCTGCCGACCATCGCCATCATGCACAGGGCGGTTTCGTAGATCGCTTCACTCGTATCCCCGGTGAAGCTCGAAAAATAGACGCCATAGCCGTTGCCGTTGGTATCTGGATTGCCGGCCGGTTGGGTCGTGATAGTGCTCGTATAAGCTTTAGTAAATATGTAATCAAAGGCCTTGCTCACCGTGGTTGAGTAGGGGTAGGTGGGGTCGAAAGGCGAGGCGTAGCCCAACCCGTTGGCCCGATCCTCGAACTTGGCCACGGCAACGCAGGTATTCGCTACGGAGTAGGACCCTGCCCAAGACCCGTCCGGGCTTTGATTGGCGGCCAGCCAGGCCAGGCCGTTCACTATGGACGTTTCAATCTGGGGCGCAGTGGCCGCCTGCACGGTGGCGGGGGCGCGCAGCGCAACGCCCATTGCGGCCAATACCAGCACCACGATCACGACAAGATTCAATATGCGGTTGATACGTTGGGTATTCATTGTTCTCCTTATTCTATGTCAAACATAGTTTGCCTGAGGCTCAATCAACATCTCAGGTTGAAGAGGTTAATCGTCAGCGGGCCGGGCTGAATGTGGGCCATGGAGATCTCTCTTTTTAGATCCATAGGGTTTTCCAGCGGTAGCGCAAAAGTCATAACATGACATTTCTCCAATTCGATTTTATTGCGGCGCAGCGGCCTGATCGATGTGGTTGCCCGCCAGGTCGGTGGTGTGACATGCACCTCAACAGCGTGGCTGGTGGGAACGACGTAGGCTATCGTCAATCGCATCCTCCTAAGTGTGTGGCGATTTCGGCTAACGATTTCGTCAAGTAAACATGCCCGGATAACACGGTCACTGCGTTGCTGGCCGAGTTGACGCCGATCAGGCGAAGATCAGGCCGGGCGCGCAGGAGCGTAAACACATCGGCGGCACCCGGATCGTTGAAGTCGACGACGACAGCATCAAAAGCGGACAGGTCGCCTAAATCGATCAGCGTGCTGCGGCAAATGGCTTGCATGTCAGGCAGGGTTTGCAGTTCGGCGGCCAGGCCGGTTAGAAAGATTGAATCGCCGTAGATCAGGACATGGGGCATGGTCTAACCTTTTTGCCGACCTTAGCCAGAAACCAGGTTTTTCCTAAAAAAAACCTGGTTTCTCCCTGCTTTTTGAGGCGTGACCTAGTTTGCACGATATGCTCGGCCCTCTTTTTGTGCCGACGAGGAGGGGGGTAAGTAAGAGGTGTATATCGTTTCTGTCAAAACTGGTTAGAGGATAGCACGGAAGATAAGCGGTGTCACTATGTCGAAAGGCTAAAAAAGGTCTAGTCGGGAAGAAAAGACCTCACACCCAATTTTTGCGCAAATTAGCCGACAATTCATCGCGAGTACATGCTTGTCGATTGCGTCGCTTGTTCCAAGTGGGAGAAGAAACTCATTTCTGGCCTGTATTTTGGGTTGATGTGGGAAGTCTTCACGACTCATCCTTGGAAAATGTGCAATGGCTTTCAGGCCAGTCAATGAAATGTAGCCTAATTTGCGCAAAAATTGGGTCACAGGTTTCGCAAACCTGTGAGGTCTGAGGATATTACTTCGGGCGTTGAGTGCGCCGTAGGTAGGCGACCGCCTGCACGCGATTAGCCACGTGCAACCGATCGATGATCTGGCCCATATGGTACTTGATGGTCTTCTCAGCCAGATGTAGGTCCGCGCCGATTTCTTTGTAGGTCTGGCCGCGCGCCACACGCTCCAGAATTGCCAACTGGTGATCGGTCAATGTGTCCTCAGCGTGGCCCTCGCCCGCGGTGGCCGGGGCGGTAGCGCGGGCGAATTCGGCCAATAACCGATCAGCCAAGCCAGGCGACAGCGGCACTTCGCCGCATACCAGGCCCGCCAACTGCGCGCAGAATGCATTTGCGCTCATCCCCTTCAGGAGATAGCCCGATGCCCCGCTGCGGATCGCTTCAAACAGATGCTCGTCCCGCTCAGAGGCCGTGAGCATCACAATCCTGATATCAGGCTGCGCGTCTTTGATGGCGCGAGTGGCGACCAGCCCGTTGACGCGCGGCATGTCGAGGTCCATGAGGATTAACTGCGGGTTAAGGACGCGCGCCAATTCTTGTGCGTTCTGTCCGTCATGCGCCATCCCTAACACTTTGAGGCCGTGCATGGTCAGCAGGCTGCGCACGCTGTCGGCAAAGAGCACTTCGTCGTCTACAATGAGAACGCTGAGACCTTGAAGCGTAGGCTGATCCAACGCCTGAAACTCTTGCGGGGCCGGCGGTGGAGCCGGGGGAATAATTCCCTCCGGTGCGGCGGGCAGGATAAAACTAAATACGCTGCCGTGGCCGGGCACTCCATCGCTTTCGACGCCCGCCTCGCCGCCGAGCTTTTCCATGATGCGGCGCACGATGGACAAACCCAGGCCGTAGCCTTTAGCGTGTACTTGATCGAGGCACGTAAAGGGCATAAACAGCCGCGCCTGGTCTTGTGGTGCGATGCCTTTGCCGTAGTCATGTACCCAGAAGCGGATGAAACCCCCACCCCGACCCTCCCCCGTCGCGGATAGGGGAGGGAGCGGATCTGCGCCAAGCGTGATGCGCGGTGGCTGCCCATTGAAGCCGCCGTATTTGCAGGCATTGCTGAGATAGTTGATCCAGACTTCTTCCACCCAGGCGGGATGCCCCAGTGCGATGGGCCAGGCGGACTCGATCGGGAGCGTGATCTCCGCGCCCGCTTGTTCGATCACATCGATCAAGCGGCTCTGCACTTCCGCCACAATCGCCGCCATGTTCAGCGACTCCGGCTCCATATCCGCGTTTCGCAGCCCGGCCAACAAGAGCAGTTCGTCGACGATGCTGGTGAGTTTGCCGCTCGCCCGCAAGATAACTCGCAGTGAGCGCGTACGCTCCTCCGGCGACAGGGGATTGTCGGTTTCGCCCAATATTTGAGCATACCCGACGATTTGTGCCACAGGGTTGCGGATGTCGTGGGCGACGGTGTGCGAGAAGGCGTCCAACTCTTCGTTGCGCGCGGCCAACTCGCGCACATTCACCGACAACCTGGCATTAGCAATTTCGGCCTGGGCCTGAGCGGATTCGGCGATCAGCCGGTGCTCTTCGGCACAGGCTTTCGCTTCGGCCAGTTCCGCCGTTCGACTGGTGACTTTGGCCGATAGATTGCGAATCAGATCATCCAGCCTGGCGGCCAACCGGTTAAAGGCACTGGTGAGAAAGCCGAATTCGTCGATGAATTGTACCGGTACAGGCGCAGTATAATCCCCGGCTTCCATGCGTCGAACGCCGCGCAGCAGAGCGTTAACCGGCTTGACCAGGTTGGTATAGAACAACCATGGGAAACCCGTTATTGCCAGCACGCTGACTATCATCATCAACCAGAACAACGGCAACAGCAAGTCATTGAGATGGAGGCGCAGGCCCAGGTAATAGTCCTTCAAGATGCCTTGTGGCCCGCTGCTGATGACCTGACCCGGTATCAGCTGGCTCATATCCAGCAGCTGGGGTGTGGCATTCAGGTCGCCCGGCGTGCAACCGATCAGCCACACGTTGTCCATCGGTTCATCATTGGCGTGATACGGCATCTGTTCTGGTAAGCCGTGATAGGTGATCTCGAACGTGCCAGTGTGATACAGGGCAATCTGGAAGGTGAACAGGGCAGCGGGCTGGTAAAACGATGGCACGTGATCAAAGGTAAGGATAAGCCGGTCGGTTTCTCGCCGCGCCAGGACGCCGCCTGATCCCTCGCCCGGGTTCAAGTCGGTCAAGATGGGAAAGATGAGCGGAGTCTGGCCTCCGGCGTGGTATTGATAATCGAAATAGGCGATGGGCTGCCCCATAGCGATGACGCCATCGTTGGTGGCGTAGACCTCGGAATAGGGTTTGCCGTAGAAAGGAAAATCAAAAGCCAGTTTCGCAATGGTTTGATCTTCGACTTTGCGGATGGTATCCACCAGGTTCAGTTTGTCGCCGAAGTTGGTTTCAAAGTGAAAGGGGATGGCGGTGATGTCATAGCCGCCTTGAGCGTTGGGTGTAAAGCGGAAAGTCTGATGATCGGGCCAAGCCGGGTGATATAAACTGGCGTAGTTGGGCGCGAGCACCCAGCCGACCGTGCCCAACACGGCCAGCAGCGTGACGAGCGTCGCGCCGACTAGTTTGATGATAAACGAAGTTGTGTCCGGCAGGTAGTTGAGGTAGATCACGCTGAAAGCCGCCAGCGTGACCATGATCCCCACTGACAAACTCAACTGGTACACAGTCGGTGGAATGAAATAAAACGTCTTGAAAATGGTGATTACGATGAGGACGAGGGGCAACAGGTAGATCAGCATCAGCGCGCGCGCCGCACTGGCCTCACGTCCTTGCGGACGCCATAAATAGAGGAGGCCCCTGGGGTGTTTCGCAAAACCCAACGGGTCTGAATCCGAAGAATTTGAATTGGCCGAGGCGCGCACGGATTGCCGCGCCAGTACGATGGGCACCCAGATCAGACCCAGCGCCAGTGGAAAATCGGCCCATTCGGGGCGAAAGAGCACGTGCCCTTGCCCCAGGGTCAGCCCGTAGCGATAGATAGCGTAGCCGGCTTCGTACAACGTATACAGGCTGCTCAAGCCCAATACCAGGCGCGCTTCCCAGGGGCGGGGCAGCGCGGCGGGAAAACGGTAGGCGAATTGCAACAGCAAAATCAGACCCACGCCCAAAACCATGTTTTCCAGGTATAAGGCGTACAAACGCACGTCGGGCGGCAGGGCGCTTTCCAGCAGGAACAACAGCGACAAAAGCGTGATCGCGGTCATGAAGCCGGTCAGCAGCCGTAGGTGCGCCGGATGATGCGTGTGCAGCCCGCCAAAGCGGATCACCAGGTAGCCGGTGATCAGCAAGGCCATGATGAGCTGAGCCAGATAGCTTAACGATGCCGGAGTGAAAAAGAAGGCCAAGCTCAGATTCCCTTTAGTGAGGCCATAGATCGGCGAAACGGTCGGGGTGCTGCCGGGCGGCTAGACATCTTTCGCATTCAGCAGCCGATGCGCCTTGATCGCCAGTTGCAGCGCCAGCCGCGTTTCGGGATTATCCAGATCGATGCTGGCGATCTCCGCAATGCGATCCATGCGGTACTGCAAGGTGTTGCGATGGATGAACAGCGCCTCGGCCGTCTGGCTGAGATTGCCGTGGTGGCCGAAGAAGGCTTCGAGGGTGGCGACGAGGTTGCTGTTTTGCTCGCGATCGTAACGCGTCAGTGCGCCGAGCGTCTCATTGCAGAACGATACCAGATCGGGATGTTCGGCCATCTTGAAGAGCAAGCGATACACGCTGAGATCGCCGAAGAAGATCGGTTGGCGTTCGTCGAGTTGCGCGGCCATCTCCAGCGCTTGTTCGGCCTCACGATAGGAGGTGCGCCAGGCGGGAATCCCTTCGGCGGGACGGCCGATGCCGCAGCGCAGCGTGGCCTTGGGATATTCTGCGTTTGTGCGCGAATAAATCGCCGCGGCCAGATCGCGCGCGGGCTTGATCGAATTCACCGACTCCAGCGACACGAACGCGCCCGCATGACCCGTCTCGGTCTCCACGCGGATCAACGCCGAGACACGCGTCAAACTGATCTCGCCATTAATCGCCGTTTCCAGGCGGCGCAGCGAAGGATGATTCTCGCCTTCCCAGCGGAATACGATCGCTGCGTGAGGCACCGCAATATCGTGGCCCAACTGCCGCGCCCATTGTTCGATTTCCTTCGGTGCGACGCGCGCGCCCAACACCGCATCGACAAACTCGCCGCGCATTTGCTTGGTCACGTCGTTGACGGCTTTCGCCTTCGCCATCTCCAGCGCGCAGGCTTCCGCGCCCTGTTCGGCCACCAGACTATCGAGCTCGTCGAGTTCTTCCGCAATGCCCACCAGCGACAAATATCCGCGCGCGATGCCCTTCACGACGATCGGCGTGACGTAGCGCGCCAGGCCGCCGGGCAACGCTTGCAGCTCGATGCGGCGCTGGGCCGCCGCGAATTTTCGATCGCTCCAGCCGCGCGGCAGCAGATCGGGATTGCCCAACGATTGCAACACGTCATTCCACACTTGCCCCAGTGTGGGATGGGTCCACGTGGCCACCGGGATGAGGCGCTTGTCCTGCATGATGACGCCCTTGCGCGTCAAATCGGCCATGGCCCACACGATCGCTTCCAACCCGGCCCCTTCGGCCACCAATTGTTCCAACTGCTGCCGCACCTGCGCGGCGCGCTGAGTCATCTGTGCTTGCCGATTGGTGATCAGCGTCAAAGCGGCTTGATGCGTTTGGCGCAGTGATGTGCCGTGGGGCAGAATCACGATCGGGAGTTGAGCCAGCTTGGCAGCCTTCACCACCGGCTCGGGCAGCGGTCCGACGTGGGCGATCGCGGCAGCGTGCGCCTGCGCGATCGTGGAAATCGCGGTGATAAGATCTGGCTCGCTCACATCGAGCGGCAGCAAGACCAGATCATCTTCTTCGATGTCGGTCTCATCGGTGACGGGCAGCGACGCTACAATCGCCCAGTGGACGATCTGCGCGCGTTGATCGGCGGTGCCGATGAATTCGCATCCGCTGGGAAAAGCCAGGCGCAAGAGTTCGCTAAGGGCAACAGGGGCGGTTTGCATGGGCGGTCTCCTGAGTGGGTTTCAGGCTGGTTCGAACCACGATTGTACCATGACAACTCAAACCGGATGCAACCGCAACCGCAACGAGGAGTATAACGCAAAAGTGTTGGTGACTTGTGGGATACGCTCCTGCTGGATGGCACATCCAGCAGGAGCGTGGCCGGGCAGTATGCACGCCCTACAGTTTTGCGTTATACCCAACGCAGCTAGTGGCTCATTTTCCCGGTGGTTTAAGTTTGAGGTAGTTGGCTACGCTGCCATCGCCGATCTGATAGACATCAAAGACCACTTGCGAGACCTTGCGGGCCAGATCTCTGAATAGGCTGAGCAAATCATTGAAGTTGGTATGCGCGGATACGCGATACCATTTGCCGCCATTGCGGGCCGCCATCTGTTTGTAATACCCCTGCGGGGGTGCGGCCACGAAGACCAGGCACTCTCGTTCCACCAGTCGATTGATCATGTCTTCGGCGAGGATGCGTTGCTGGTCGGCCGGCTCATCGGTGATCAGCACAATCGCCTGTACGGCGTCCGGGCGGAAGGGCAAGGACAGCGCGCGCTCTAGCGCTTCTAATGAGGACTCGCCTTCATTGCCTCCACCGCTGTTGCGGGGGATGTTGCGCAGACTCTTTTGAGTGATCTCGACATTGCTGGTGAAGGCCGTATTCTGAATCCTATCACCGCGCACGCGCAGATCGCCAAAGGACACGATGGCAATGCGGTGATTGAGCCGCAGCGCATTGAAGTCTTCCACGAACTTGGCGCAGGTGGCCAGCAGACTTTCGATCTTGTCGGACATGGAGCCGGTCGTGTCGATGACAAAGACCAGATCCACTCCACGGCTGGCGGCTGCCCCGATCGGTTCGCGGCGGACGTCGAGAGCATCAGCGAGGCCGGCGCTGATCTGTTTCTGATTGGCTGTTTGCAAGATGTCAGTCAAGCGTTTCTTCAAACTCATGGCACTGTGCCTCCTCGTTAAGTGTACACAATACAACCGCGCTTGGCGAGTGCGGCCAGACAAGGAGGGTAGGTCGCCAGGCGGTTCCAGCGCAAATCGATCTTGCGCAGCCTGGACAGTTGAGACAGATCTTCCGGCAAAGTAATCAGGGCATTGGCGCGGAGGTCGAGGTATTCAAGCGCTGGCAGGCGTGTCAGACTCGCGGGCAGCGCCGTTAGGTCATTGAATCTCAGATCCAACTCGGTCAGCCGGGTCAAATCGCCGATCGATTCCGGCAGCGCGGCGATGTGATTTGCCTGCAGATCGAGTTTGACGAGTGAAGCTAAGTCTCCGATGGAGTCCGGCAGTGTGGTGATTTGATTGTGGTGCGCGTGCAATTCGACGAGCTGCGTGAGTGCGCCGATCGCGGCGGGCAGGGTGGTGAGGGCATTGTGGTACAGCCGCAGTTCGACAAGATTGCCAAGATTTCCAAGCCAGCCGGGCAGTTCACGGAAGTCGTTGTCCGTGAGGTTGAGATAGCGAAGATGAGTCAGCGCGTGGCACGAATCAGGTAAATGGATGAGTCGATTGTTGCTCAGATACAAAAAGGTGAGGTCGCGCAGCGCGCCTAAAGACATGGGCAAGCGTGCTAAATGATTGTGGCCCAGATCGAGCATGTGGAGCTGTCCTAACTGGCCGATCTCTTCGGGAACCTCGGCTAGCAAATTCTGGCCGAGGTTAAGGGTCTGCAGAAAACGCAACTGAGAAATCGCGGGCGGAATCTCCGTCAATCGATTGTCGAACAGACTAAGAGTCGTCAGCGAAGTGAGTTTCAGTACGCCAGTGGGAAATTCGGTTAAGCTACAGCTATCCAAATTGGCGTGGCGCAGCCCCGTCAGATCTGAGTTGGCTTCCAGCGCTTCGAGCAGCAATCGGCTATTGAGATCGGATGTATGCTGGTGGTTCATGCGCGGGATGCGAACGCCGAAGAATGGATGATGACGGGATAGCCGACGGCCAGTGTACGAACAATCGATGCGGGTGTCAAAACTCTGGCGGGGTAGTTGATTGCCTGTGACGCCGCACTTTCATATCCAGCTGGACTCCAACGCAAGAGCTGGTGGTTTAGCACCAGATACGCGGTTTGCTCGTCGTCGGTGATGAAAGTTCCAGCGGGTACATCGTCAATCGTGTTGCAAAATTTGCGCAGTGGGGCGCTGGTTGCCATTCTTTCAGAGTGCAACGCCGCATCGATCACGGTGGCCGCCGGTCGCGCCACATCGGTGAGTTCCGGGTTGGCTGTGGCCCAGATTTCTCGAAAGAGGTTGAAGCGATCGCGTTGGCATTCGGCGCAGGGACGATGTCCGGCGGTCAGAGCCGTGGCTTCATCGAGAAAGAATAACTCCGTGTACTGGCCGGCCTGCATCACGATGCGGCGGCGGTTCTTGAATTCGAGCAGGCAGATGATCCACCGTCGGCCTTGATAGGCCCGTCGAATCTGGCCGTGATCGTCATGCAGACAGCCTCGATTCCCCGTAAGTGTGCCGCGGGCGGGCGTGGTGATCAACGTGCTAAAGGGTGTGACGCGATTTTGTCTGGGCATGGCTGGATCGATCTTGGCGAATGCGCATCAATCGACGGGCAGCCCCGTCCAGCGATCCTTGTCTTTCCAAAACGGACACTGGGGGCAGGTGCTGCCCGTGGGATAGTCGATGCCCTCTTCGTGTGGGCAGCCGATGATCCGGTCAAGCATGGCGACGCTCTCGGCGTGGTGCTGGGCAAGAAAGTCCACAATTTGTTGATTGATCGCAGGGCTGAAGCGCACGTCTTCTTCAGAGAACCATTTATTCAGTGCAATCACTTCGTCGGACTGGGTCACAATGCCCACCACGACTTTGGTCGCGAGTTGGTCATCGGGGCCATAGTAGGCAATGGTCGCCAACGGATAGGTGCGGGTGCGGCGGCGCGCTTTCTTTTCGAGTTGATACCGGGCTTTGTCAAAGTTGCGCATGTGACCTCCTCAGCCAGTGCTTGATGTCGTACACAATTGCGCCGTTGTAATTCGTTTCATCCGTCGGCCGTGGTGAGGTTCCTAGTACTTGTCAAAGAATAAGTTCTGCTGTGCTCCGGCTGGATGGTACATCCAGCCGGAGCACAGCCGGGAAACTGTTGTTTAACGAGCCCTTACTGCGCCAGTCGATCATACAGCGTTTGGAGCAGCAGGCCGCCATCGTCGCTGCTTAAATGCCAGATCATCGCGCCACCCAGATAATGCTCGGCGATGTAATCGGCCTTGTAGCCGATCGACTCTGGATCTTCGTAGGTGATAAAGACCCGATCGATGGCGTTGTACAACCACGGCACTTTGGCCCCATAGTCCCAATAGCGCAGGTAATGGTTCTTGCCGATGTAGTTGTCGACCAGATTCCGATAGGTGAAAGCCGTGCCGCTGACATCGCCCTTGGCAAGATTTTGATACAGGCCGTTATTGTCCCCGCTGGCCGTGGTCCAGCCGCGTCCGTAGAACGGCAGGCCCAGGGTGATTTTGTGGGGCGGCACTCCCGCTTTCAAATAGGCCTGCACCGCCGCATCGACATTGTTAGCCGGGAAAGGATCATCTTTGGCTCGATAGAGCGGGGCGGTGAAATTGGTGGCCTTGCTCCACACGCCGTGAAAGTCGTACGTCATCAAGTTGAACCAATCCAGCACCGGCGACAGTTCTTTCAATTCAAAGAGATCATACATGCCCGGCCCGGAGGGCACGGCGGCCGTCAGCAGATACGATCGATTTTTTTGCTGGCTCAGTTCGTCGAGTTGGCGGCGAAACTCTTTCATCAACAGCGTAAAGTTCTGCTTGTCTTCTTTCCGTGTCCCGGCNNGCCTTGGAGAGCGTGGACCCGCCGATCGCCATCAGCACCCTCAAGTGCGGATACTTCTGCTTCAACTGGCGCAGGCTTTTGAGATGAAATTTGTCCACGCTTTCTGCGCCGTACACGCAGCTATTCGTCTTCGGATCGATGTTGCTGAAGGCGTAAATGATGTGCGTTAATAAATTTCCCGGCAGATCGCTGGCGGCCTTGTCGCGCCCCGGATTGCTCCACGCTGGATAGTAGCCCACGATGCGCTCGCGCATTTCCCGGATGGTCAGGGTCGCTTGCGGGGTAGCTGTCGGCGATGCGATTGGCGTGTGAGAAACCCGGGGGCCTGGCGTCACGGTCGCCGTGGGTTGACGCGTTCGGGTTGCCAGGGGCGGTGGCGTTTCCGGCAAAAACATCGTCGCGGAGGCCGCCTGAGACGGCGCACCGCAGGCGCTGAGTGTGACGAGTAATATGAGCAGGATTTCCGCCGAGGTTCTCATGTGCGGCATTATACTTCACTCTAGCAGCCTGTCGGAGAGAACGG
>PMCF01000251.1 GCA_003154115.1 Anaerolineae bacterium | reverse complement strand
GTAACTACTCAGCCATAGCATGGCGCTGTCATTCCCGCGTGCTTCTGGCGGGAATCCAGAAACCTTGCCGGCGGCGAATCTGGATGCCCGATAGAAGCATTCGGGCATGACGGCTGAGTAGTAACGAATACTCAGTAGCGAAGGTGTGGCGGAATCGGTGCGGATGGACATTCTTGATGCCGGCGCGATCGCTGATGCGCTTGAGCAGGCGGCGCAAAACATGCCGGTTCATCGCGTGTGGATCGCTCAGTTCCTCCACCAGCACCAGCGGTTGTTTGGAATCGGCGTTATCGATCTGATCTTTCAGATATTCCCAGATTGCTTCGGCCGTGCGCCTGATGAATCGAACCGTCGTGGTCTTTTGCCTTGGCCCGGCTTGACTTTGATGTCGGGTATGGGGAAGATGCTGCGGGTTGGCGTTGTTGCTGAAGATATAAAATAGGCCACACAATTGAGAAGGTTGTGTGGCCTATAGTCGGGGCGAGAGGATTTGAACCTCCGACCTCACGGACCCGAACCGTGCGCGCTAGCCGGACTGCGCTACGCCCCGAACTTTCACTTGAAGTAATCGGGTTGACCCTCAAGCGGGCGAGATTATACCCAATTCAAGCCGGTTGCGCAAGGGTGAGATTGAATTTGCCGCGCGTGTCTCTCTCAGGCATAATACGGTTATGCCGATCTTGAGTATCTTCCTACTGCTCCTCGCCGCTGTCCTGCATGCTTTGTCCAATGCGTTGATCAAACTCTCGCGCGATAAGCTGGCGTTCACGTGGTGGATGTTGACCGCGTGGGCCATCATCGGTTTTCCGCTGATCTTGTTCGTCGGCCAACCACCACCGATCGGCTGGGTGATCGTCTTCGTGAGCGGCTTGATCGAAGCCGTGTATTTCATCACACTGACACGCGCCTATGCGTTAGGTGATCTTTCGCAGGTCTATCCGATCGCGCGCGGCTCGGCCCCGTTGTTTGTGCTGTTATGGGCGATGTTGTTCCTCGGCGAGCGGCCCACCCTCATCGGGGTAGGGGGCATCGTGATCGTCGTGATCGGTTTGTATCTGGTGAACCTGCCCGCGCTCTCAGAATGGAAACGACCGCTGCTGGGATTCAAATCGTCCGCGGCGCGTTGGGCGTTGTTGACTGGCTTGTTGATCTCGATCTATTCCGCGATCGATAAAGTGGGCGTGCGTTATTTTGATCCGCTGCCGTACCTGTATCTGTTTCTCGGCGTGACCTGGATCGTTCTTTCGGCACAGTGGCTCAACCCCGATCGGCGTGTGGCGCTGCGTGCGGAGTTGGGGCCAGACACGCAGAAGCGTGTGCTGCGAGCCATCGCAGTCGCGTTGTTGGGATCGGGCGCGTACGGTCTGGTGTTGGCGGCGTTGCGGCTGAGTCCCGTGAGCTATGTGAGTCCGGTGCGCGAGTTGAGCGTGGTGATTGGCGCGTGGATCGGGGTGCGTTTCATAGGCGAACCCGGCGGACGCGTGCGCCTGGTGGCGGCCGCCTTAGTTGCGACGGGCATTCTCGTGATCGTGTTGGGCAGTTGACAAGCGAATGAGTTGTGGTAATATATAAGCAGTCGTTTATATGTTTTGAGAGGCGATGAGTACCCGAACTTCAGCCAAGAATCAAACCAGGACCCTGCACGAACTGGCCCGTACGTTTTATGCGTTGAAAGACGTGGTGCGGCTGGAGATGCTCAGCGTCTTAGCGGAGCACGAGTGCACGGTCAATGAATTGGCCGAGGCGCTCAACAAAAGCCAGCCGTTAATGTCGTGGCATCTGCGGCGTTTGAGAGCGGCCGGCTTCGTCAAGATCCGCCGATCGGGCCGGGAAGTGTTCTGTTCGCTTGATCGTGAGGCGCTCCTGCTGCAGCAGCAGCAATTTCGTGACCTTATCGGTCTATCGTAGTTCCAGTTGCAAGTCTCAAAATCCACACAAGGAGCATCATCGTGGCTAAAACAGTCGGTAAGAAGTCCAAGAAAGTTCGTGTCGCTATTATCGGCGTCGGCAACTGTGCGTCGTCGTTGGTGCAGGGCGTGGAGTATTACAAGGATGCCGTCGAAGGCGCCAAGATTCCGGGCATCATGCACACCACGCTGGGCGGATATCACATCGGCGACGTGGAGTTTAGCGCGGCGATCGACATTGACATCGAGAAGGTCGGCAAGGATTTGAGCGAGGCAATCTTCTCCGGGCAGAATAACACGTACAAGTTTGCCAACGTGCCCAAGCTGAATGTGCCCGTGGCGCGCGGCATGACGCATGATGGTCTGGGCAAGTATTTGTCACAGGTCATTACCAAAGCGCCTGGCCCCACGGCCGATATCGTGAAGTTGTTGAAGGACACCAAGACGGACGTAGTGGTGTCGTACCTGCCGGTCGGCAGTGAGGAAGCCACCAAGTGGTACGTGGAACAGATTCTGGAAGCCGGCTGTGGTTTCGTCAACTGCATCCCGGTCTTCATTGCAAGCCAGCCCTACTGGCAGAAACGCTTTGCGGAGCGCGGCCTGCCAATCATTGGAGACGATATTAAAAGCCAGGTTGGAGCCACCATCACCCATCGAGTATTGACCACCCTGTTCGGCGAGCGCGGCGTGCGTCTGGATCATACCTACCAGTTGAACTTTGGCGGCAATATGGATTTCTACAATATGCTGGAACGCGAGCGCCTGGAGTCAAAGAAGATCTCCAAGACTCAGGCAGTCACCTCCATGTTGGGTTTCAAAATGGATCCTGATGATATCCATGTTGGCCCGTCAGATTATGTGCCGTGGTTGACTGACCGCAAGTTCTGCTACATAAAAATGGAAGGCACCACCTTCGGTAATGTACCCCTGAACCTGGAGTGCAAGCTGGAGGTTTGGGACAGCCCCAACTCAGCTGGTGTGGTCATTGACGCGATTCGCTGCATCAAGCTGGCCCTGGATCGTGGCTTGTCTGGAGCCCTGCTGGCCCCGGCTTCCTACTTTATGAAATCTCCTGCCGAGCAATACCCGGATTCGGAAGCCCGCCAAAAGACGGAAGATTTTATTGCAGGGATATAGGTTTCCCTCGCCTGTGCCCCTTCTCCCGCTGGTATAGGGGGCAGGGGTGAAAAGATTTTTTATGGGACTCATCTGATGAATAAACCCTTACAAGATCGAATTGCTTCGGTGGCCGGTGGGGAACAGCATTGAGCAGCCTGCCCTTGCCCCAACACTTGTTTGCCGGCTACATCTTTGACCTGGATGGGACAGTCTACCTGGGGGATGCCCTGCTTCCCAGGGCCGGCGAGACCCTGCTGGCATTGCGCAAGCGCGGCTTACGCACCATCTTCATCTCCAATAACCCAACGCATGACCATAAAGATTATGCCTCCAAGCTCACCCGACTGGGCGTGCCGACTCCTGTTGAAGACATCCTGACTTCAACGCTTGTGATGGTGGATTTTCTGAAACGGCGCATGCCGGGCGCCCGCCTGTTCGTAGTAGGTGAGGAGCCGCTGCGTGCAGAGTTGCGCCGGGCCGGCTTCGAGATGACCGAGCGGGCCAAAGATGTGGACGCGGTTATCGCCAGTTTTGACCGCACATTTGTGTACCGCAAGCTGCAGATCGCCTTCGA
>PMCF01000163.1 GCA_003154115.1 Anaerolineae bacterium | reverse complement strand
GCCGCGGCCCCCATCACCAGACCCAAAAACAACGCCACGCACCCGATGGGATAGGTGTGACGGTAGGCCACCACCCCCCCACCCGCTGGCACCCAGGACCCGCTGGCCGCGGGCTCCCCGTTTTTCAAGGCCGCNNACGGTTTGCTCCAAGGCGTGTTCGCGGGCTTTCAGGCGGGCCACTTCCGCTTCCAGGTCGGTCGCCCGCTGCTTCCACTGAGCCCGGCTCTGCTCCAACCGCCGGACACGTTGCTTGTGGCGCTTGAGGCGAACCTTGGCCGTGCGGCATTTCGCTTTCCAGTCATCGCGACTCGTTTCAAAGAAGCGCACCAGTTTTTTCGTCGGGCTGATGTAGACTTTGTCGGTAGTGGCGCTCGTGAGCATCTTGCCTCCTGCGTCTCAGCGTCAAGTGACTATAGCCGAGGCGCGCCGCAGCACTTGGGCGATATACCCGACCGACCGGCGCGTGTCCAATAATTCGTCCAACGCGATGAAGCTGTCCTGCTCGGACACGCCCAGCAGACTCAAGGTGACCACGGCCCGTTTTAGCCGGACCGGCGTGACAGTCAGCGTCGCGCCGCTGGGCGTCGGCCCCGAATCACCCCACAAGACCATATCGCACAGTGTCAAACTGATTTTGTGAGCCATTCCGAAAAATAGGCAAAACATCTTGACAACCACGCCGAATCCATTTATAATGTTCACGTGTGCATAAAAGAGCTACTCTCTGAGTATCCCCTTATCAATAAATCCATTCTGCTTTTTGCTCGTTCTATCGGGCTTTTTATTTGTGAGAAAACGCACACGTGTGCACTGCATTTGATCGACGGTTATGGAGTCACCGCACTTCATGAGGAAACTATGCGACAATATGTTGGCGATAACCTGGTCGTTCACCCGGATCTTTCTGTTGACTCTGATACTATCGTTGAAGTCACGCCGGGCGCAGTTGGGTGGGACACGATCAACTTTCAATCTCGACGATTGGCGCAACGCCGAACGTGGGCGTTTGCCACTGGCGATAATGAGCTTGCTTTGGTCGTGTTGGGTGGGCAGTTGAGCGTCGAATCCAATCGCGGCTCATGGCAGGGACTCGGTTCACGCGCCAACGTGTTTGCCGGTCTGCCCACCGCGCTGTATCTACCGCATGAGACAGCCTTTTCCGTAACCGCCGTCACTGATGTTGAATTCGCCGTCGCCTGGGCTAAGACTGAGGTTGATTTTCTACCCCAATTGATTGTGCCCACCGACATCGAAACTGAAATTCGTGGGGGTGACAATGCCACCCGCCAGATCAACCGAATTATGCCGCCCGGTTTTCCGTGCAGCCGATTGGTCGTCGTCGAAGTTTATACGCCCGGCGGTAACTGGTCGAGCTATCCGCCACACAAACACGATGTTCACAAGACCCGATCGGATGGTTCCATCCTCGAAGCCGATCTCGATGAAATCTACTATTACAAGATCGATCGCTCCGAAGGTTATGCCCTGCAACGTGTCTACACCGATCCTGAATCGCCGCTCCATCGGGCCGGGTATCCGATCGATGCGGCGGTGATTGCCCGGAACAACGATGTCGTTCTGATCCCTGAAGGCTATCATCCCGTATCGAGTCCGGTTGGCTACACCACTTACTATCTTAACGTGTTGGTCGGCACAGCGCAGAGTCTGGCCGCCACCGACGATCCGCAATTTGCGTGGGTCAAGGACACATATCAAACCCGCGATCCACGCGTACCGATCTATCCAGTCAGCGCGACTGTTTAACCGTCATGCCCGAATGCTTTCATCGGGCATCCAGGTGACGATTGGCCTGTGGATTCCCGCTAGAAGCACGCGGGAATGACAAGGCAGTGATTGCATAGTCCCAACCCAATAATTGACTCACACGAGGTACATCCATGAGTGACACTCGTCGTTTGACGATGGCGCAAGCCCTGATTTCATTTTTGAAGCAGCAGTACGTCGAACGCGACGGCGTCGAACAGCCGTTTTTTGCGGGAATTTTCGGAATTTTCGGGCATGGCAACGTCGCTGGCATCGGGCAGGCGTTGCAGCAAATGCCCGATTTTCGTTACTATCAAGTTCGCAACGAGCAGGCGATGGTGCACGCGGCGACGGCGTATGCCAAAGTGAAGAATCGCCTGCAAACGCTGGCCTGCACCACCTCGATCGGCCCCGGCGCGACNNATGGTGTGCACCTCGTCGATCGGCCCCGGCGCGACCAACATGATCACGGGTGCGGCCACGGCGACGATCAACCGCCTGCCAGTGCTGCTGCTGCCCGGTGATATTTTCGCGCGCCGTAATGTGGCTCCGGTGTTGCAACAACTGGAGTCGTCTCAATCGCAGGATATATCGGTGAACGATTGCTTCAAGCCTGTCAGCCGCTACTGGGATCGCCTCAACCGCCCCGATCAGCTGATCATGTCCCTGCCGGAAGCGATGCGCATCTTAACGTCGCCTGTCGACACCGGTGCAGTTACGCTCGCGTTGCCACAGGATGTGCAAACTGAAGCATACCACTATCCCGTCGAGTTCTTCCGCAAGCGGGTGTGGCACGTGCGTCGCAACCGCGCCGATGCGAATGTGTTGAAGGAAGCGGCGCAGTGGATTCGCGCGAGCAAGCAGCCCATCATCGTCGCGGGCGGCGGCGTGATCTATTCCGAAGCAACCGACGTACTGAAAAAATTTATTGAAGCGACCGGCATCCCCGTCGGCGAATCGATGGCCGGCAAGGGCAGTCTCCGCTACGATCACCCGCTGGCGCTGGGCGGCATCGGCGCGACGGGAACGTTGGCGGCCAATCGGCTGGCGCACAACGCCGATCTGGTCATCGGCATCGGCACGCGCTACNNCGCTTCATCAACATCAACGTCGCCGAGTTCGACGCGTTCAAGCATCACGCGCTGCCCGTCGTCGGCGATGCGAAAGTCACGCTGGAAGAATTGCTCACGTTGCTGGCTGGTTATCACATCGAGGCCGCTTACGAAGCAGAAGCAAAGCGCCTGCACGACGAATGGGAAGCCGAAGTCGAGCGCATTTACACGGTACGCCACACGCCGCTGCCCAGTCAGGGCGAATTGATCGGGTGGTTGAATGAACTTTCGTCGCCGGATGGCATCATGGTCAACGCAGCGGGCAGCATGCCGGGCGATCTCCACAAGCTGTGGCGCGCGCGACATCCCAAGAACTTCCACATGGAATACGGCAACAGTTGTATGGGCTACGAGATCGCAGGCGGGCTGGGCGCGAAGATGGCGGCTCCCGATCGGGACGTGTACATCATCGTCGGCGATGGCAGTTACCTCATGCTCTCGTCCGATCTAGCCACCGCCGTTCAAGAAGGCATCAAACTCACCGTGATCGTGTGGGACAACGGTGGCTTCAAGAGCATTGGTTCATTGAGTCGATCGCTAGGGCAGGATGGTTTCGGCACGCGCTTCATTCACCGTAAGGACGGCGTGCTGGTGGGTGATTCGGCGGGTGAGGCGGTGGAACCGCTGGCGATCGATTACGCGGCGAATGCGCGCAGCCTCGGCGCGGACGTGATCGAGTGCGCCACCTCCGATGACTACGCGGCGGCGATCAAGGCTGCCCACGACTCGACGCGCACGACCGTGATCGTCATCCGCAACGATCGCTACGAGGGCGTGCCTAGCTACGAGAGTTGGTGGGACGTGCAGGTCGCTGAAGTCAGCGAGATGCCCAGCGTGCAAGAGGCTCGCAAGAATTGGGAATCCAAACGGGCAGAAGAACGCTATTTCCTGTAGATTTCTGATCCACGAAGGATACGAAGATCACGAAGGTGATTGAAAACTTCGTGGTCTTTGCGCCCGGCGTGGATGGCAGACGAAACAAATCTGGAGAGGAAGGGTATGACGGAATATAAATCGCCGCTGCATCAAACCGTCACGACGACGGCCACCGATTACTGGAACGATTCATGCTCGATCGAGGAACTAACCTACGCGATCGAACACGGCGCGGTCGGGGCGACTACCAACCCCTCGATCGTGCTCGGCGTCTTGAAGAAAGAGGCGCATCTGTGGCGCGATCGCATCAAGCAGATCATCACGGACAATCCGACGTGGACGGAAGATGACGTGGCGTGGAAGTTGATCGAAGAGATGGCGGTGAAGGGCGCGTCATTGTTGCAGCCCGTTTTTGAGCGCGAAAAGGGTCGCAAAGGCCGCTTGTCGATCCAGACGAATCCGACCTACTATCGCAACGCGGAAGCGATCACGCGGCAAGCCATTCACTTCAACACGCTTGCGCCGAACATGCAGGTGAAGATTCCGGTCACGAAGGCGGGCATCGCCGCGATCGAAGAAGCGACGTATAACGGCGTCAACATCAACGCGACGGTGAGCTTCTGTGTGCCGCAAGTGATTGCCGGAGCCGAAGCGGTCGAGCGCGGACTCAAGCGGCGTGAAGCGGAAGGCAAGCCTACTGCCGATATGTCGCCCGTCGTCACGATGATGATCGGCCGGTTGGACGATTGGCTGCACGTGCTGGAGAAGCGCGACAAGATCGTCGTGTCACCCGGTGTCTGTGACTGGGCCGGGATTGCCTGCTTCAAGAAAGCGTATCCGATCTTCAAGCAGCGTGGTTATCGTGCCCGCTTGTTGGCAGCAGCTTATCGTCATCATCTGCATTGGTCGGAACTGATCGGCGGCGATGTCGTGCTCACCATTCCATATGAGTGGCAAGTGCTGTTCAATGCGTCTGATGTCGAAGTGAAAGAGCGCATCGACGATCCGGTGCCGCCCGATGTGCTGCAATCGCTGTGCGATCACTTCTCGGATTTTCGGCGCGCCTACGACGAGCAGGGTATGACGATCGAGGAGTTCGATACCTTCGGCCCGACTGCGCGCACGCTACGGGCGTTCATCGGAGCGTATCGTGATTTGACGGCGGTCATTCGCGACACCATGCTGCCGAATCCTGATGTGAAATAGCAAGCTGTTATTCTGAGCGGAGCGAAGAATCTCTTCGTCATTGAACTGAGACCCTTCGCTTCGCTCAGGGTGACACCCAAAACTGAGGAGAACAAGATGGCAGAAAAATTGATGAACTACATTGACGGCGCGTGGCGCGAATCGGCGGGCACCGGTTCTATGGACGTGAACAATCCGGCCAGCGGTGAACGGCTGGCGGTGACGCCCTTCTCGATGGTGGCCGAAGTCGATCAAGCTGCGCAGGCCGCCGCCAAAGCGTTTGAATCGTGGCGGCGCATGCCCGCGACCGAGCGCATCCAGTATCTGTTCAAACTCAAGACGGTGATGGAGGAACACTTCACCGATCTCGCGCGCAGCATCACGATCGAGAACGGCAAGATTCTCTCCGATGCCAGTGGCGAGATGCGACGCGCGATCGAGAATGTGGAAACGGCCTGCGGCATCCCGATGATGATGCTGGGCGACTTCTCGGAGGACATCGCGCGCGGCATCGACGAATACATGATCCGCCAGCCGGTGGGTGTGGTCGCTTCGATCTGCCCGTTCAATTTCCCCGGCATGATCCCCTTCTGGTTTTTACCCTACGCGCTGGCGACGGGCAACACGGTGATCATCAAGCCGTCCGAGCGGACGCCGCTGACGATGACGAAGGTGTTTCAGCTCTTCGAGCAAGTAGGCTTTCCGCCGGGCGTGGTCAATCTGGTCAACGGCGGCGCGGATGTCGTCAACGCGATTCTGGATCATCCGTTGATTCAGGGCATTACGTTTGTGGGTTCAACCGCCGTCGCGCGCCATGTGTATAGTCGCGCCGCGCTGAACGGCAAGCGGGTGCAGGCGCAGGGCGGAGCGAAGAATCCCGTGTTCGTGCTGCCCGATGCCGATCCGGAGATGACGACGAAGATCGTCATCGACAGCGTGTATGGCAATGCGGGGCAGCGCTGCCTCGCGGCGGCCAACATCGTGATGGTGGCAGACGCGGCGAAAACCTTCAAGCCGCTGTTAGCCGAAGCGGCCCAGCAACTCGTCGTGGGCTTCGGCCTTGATCAAGGCGTGCAGATGGGGCCGGTGATTACGCCGCAAAGCCGGAATCGAATCGAGGGCCTGATTCAAAAGGGTGTTGACGAAGGCGCGAAGGTGCTGGTCGAAGGACGGGACGCGGTGATTGCCGGTTACGAAAACGGCAACTTCCTGCGCCCGACGATCCTCGACAACGTCAAGCCCGGCACGGCTGTGGCCACGACGGAAATCTTCGGACCGGTGATGACGTTGATGAACGTCGAGACCGTGGACGATGCGATTCAAATGGTCAACCGCGGCAAATACGGCAACATGGCGTGCGTGTTTACCAGCAGCGGCGCCGCCGCGCGCAAGTTCCGCAATGAGGCACAGGCGGGCAACATCGGCATCAACATCGGCGTAGCTGCGCCGATGGCGTTTTTCCCGTTCAGCGGCTGGAAGGAAAGCTTCTTCGGCACGTTGCACGGTCAGGGCAAGCACGCCGTCGAGTTCTTCACGCAGACCAAGGTTGTGGTCGAGCGCTGGCTCAAAGAGTGGTCACGCCAATTCTAAAAATATGATCCACGAATTCACACGAATCGACACTAATGTTTTTCATTCGTGGTCATTCGTGCAGATTCGTGGATCGCTTTTCAATCTTAAGCAGAGAGGTGATCTGATGATCAAAATTGCAAATGCTCCATGTTCATGGGGCGCGCTGGAGTTCGATCTGGCCGGTGAAGCGCCGGGTTATGTGCAAGTCTTGAACGAGATCGTCGAGACGGGCTACATCGGCACGGAGTTGGGCGATTGGGGTTTCATGCCCACCGATCCGGCCAAGTTGTCAAACGAGATTCACTCACGCGGCTTGAAGCTGCTGGGCGCGTTCGTGCCGGTGCTGCTTAAAGACCCGAAGGCCCATGCGGCTGGCGTCGAGGTCGCGGTGCGCACCGCCAAGTTGATGGCCGCCGTCGAAGGCGATCTGCCCTTCATCGTGCTGGCCGACGACAACGGCAAAGACCCCGTTCGCACGAAGAACGCGGGCCGCGTCACGCCGGAGATGGGCCTGAGCGAAGCCGAGTGGCAGATCGCTGCGGAAGGCGCGATGAAGGTGGCCGAGGCCGTGAAGAAAGAGGCCGGGCTGCGCACCGCGTTTCATCATCACTGCGCGGGCTTCGTCGAAACACCCGCCGAGATCGAGAAGCTGCTCAGCCTGACCGATCCGAAATTATTGGGCCTTGTGTTTGACTGCGGTCACTATGCCTTCGGCGGCGGCGATCCGGTTGAGGGTTTGCGCAAACTAGGCTCGCGCGTGTGGCACTTTCACTTCAAAGATCACGAACCCAACGTCCACGCGCAGGCTAAGGCAAGTGGCTGGGACTATTTCCAGTCGGTGAGCCACGGCGTCTTTTGCGAACTCGGCAAGGGCAATGTGAACTTCCCGGCGCTGATCGCCGAACTGAAAAAGATCGGTTACGACGGCTGGGGTGTGGTGGAGCAGGACGTGCTGCCGGGCATGGGCCAACCCAAAGAGTCGGCGCGGCGTAATCGGGAGTATATCAAGTCGTTAGGACTCTAAAGCGAATTCCACTTTGATTTACGGTTTCGTTGGGAGTCGAGGCTTTAGCCGGTTGGCTGGTCTGCGGCAAATCCGGCTGAAGCCTCGAGTCCGATGTCGTAAACTAACCTGGAAACCGCTCTAAACGTCACATCTTTGTGGGCAGAAGAGCCGGCGAATGAAATTCGCGCCTGTTGAGCGTGATCGCTGATCGTCCACCTGCGTGGACGGGCACAGTCCCGCCTGCGTAGGCGGGCATCACGGCTTCAGCCCTCCAGATGCGATTTCAATCGCCGCAATGCGGAGAACACAAAGTTATTCAACGAAGCCGCAGCGCTCTCTGTGTTCTCTGCGGTGAAATCAAATATCCTTCATTGCAATCAGGAGATGCAATATGAGTACTGGAAACATTCGAGTGGGTGTGATCGGCACAGGCGGCATGGGCACGCGGCACGCCGTGAATATCCATCGCTTCGTCGGCGGCGCGACGGTCAGCGCGGTCTACGACCTCGATCAGGGTCACGCGAATCAGGCCGCGGCACAATGCGGCAATGCGCGTGTCTTTGACGATCCGATTAAATTGATCAACGATAACAGCATCGATGCGGTGGTGATCGCCTCGCCGGATGGCACACACGCCGACATGACGCTGGCCTGTTTGAAAGCGGGCAAGCCCGTGCTGTGCGAGAAGCCGCTGGCGACCAGGGCCGAAGACGCGGTAAAAGTCCTTGAGGCCGAAGTCGCGATCGGGCGCAAGCTGATCGCGGTGGGTTTCATGCGCCGCTTCGATCCGCAGCACGTCGCCGTGAAAAACATGGCGATGTCGGGCGAGATCGGCAAGCCGCTGTTGTGGAAAGGCGTACACCGCAATGCGCAGATCGCGTTTGGCATCACCGGCGCGACGATCCTGATCAACTCGGCCGGGCACGATTTTGATTCGGCGCGTTTCTTGTTGAGCGAAGAAGTGCAGGATGTGTCTGTGCGCGGCCTGAAATCGCGGCCGGAACTGCACCAAGATACCAAAGACCTGCTGCTAATCCAGATGACGATGAGCAACAACTGCCTCGCCACAGCGGAAGTGTATGTCAACGACGAGTATGGTTACGAAGTCTCCGCCGAGCTGGTGTGCCAGTGTGGTACGGCGATCACCGAGCAGCCCGATAAAACGTTGGTACGCGCGAAGTCCCATCGGGGCTTTTACGTAGCCTCCGATTGGTTATCGCCGTTCCAGGATGCTTACGTGGCCGAGTTGATCGATTGGGTGGACTCACTTCAAAAAGGACAGCCCTTCCACGGCGCGAGCGCGTGGGACGGCTACGTGACGATGATGGTGACTACGGCGGCGATTCAATCGCTGAACACAGGCGCGGTCGTGCCGGTGAAACTGATCGAGAAGCCGGCTCTGTATCAATAGCATCCGATACAACCGCTAATTTGAATTCACCATGGAGGACACGGAGAATAAGATTGCTCTGTGTCCTTTGTGATCTTCGTGATTGATTTTGAACATGGCCTGACTATTCTATGAATGGGTCAGGCAAAAGTCAAACACTCACGCTGCATAAGATGCGCGGTAAAGTTGTGCGGTTACAACAGACTACACGGCGACCAGCAGATTGGCAGTTGGGTGTATCATTTGAGCACTGCGTTCGGTGGCGTGCGCAGAGTTGTGCGATTTTTGATATATCTCTCACTGGGATCGCAAGATATGAGAAAACTGGATGATTGCCTCCAGGCAAAGCCTATCGCTCTACTTGTATTCTGCATCGTGTTGCTCACGGCCTGTAATGTTGACAAACCACGCCTACCTGTAACAACTACGTTGGAACCAACTCTTGATGTAGCTATCGCTCAGCCTCATAGGACCATGTGTCCGGTTACAGCCAGTAATCAATGCAATGTCGATCTGATGGGACATATGGGAGGGCGAGTTGGCCCCGTATTTGTCCAGGGGAACTATATTTATTTAGGCATAGGTCCCGCTTTAACAATTCTCGCTAACTCTGGGCCTTCTGCTCCTAAACAAGTGGGCTCCATCGTGCTGCCGGGCCTAATCCAAGAAATATATGTCAGCGGGCGTTACGCTTACATTGCAGCCAGCGAAGCTGGATTACGGGTTGTAGATATTTCGGACAATACTCATCCACTTGAGATAGGTCATTCCGAGACGCCCACACCGGCGAGAGATGTAACAGTGAAAGAGAACTATGCCTACGTGGCTTACAGCCGCTTGGTCAATGGTATGTATGAATATGATTTTCTTGAAGATGGTGGAATACTGGTATTCGATATTTCTAATCCTGCAGCCCCAACCCGGATAAGTATCTATGAACGCACAGGCGGAGCGACGGGCTTAGCGGTGACAAATGGACATCTCTTCGCCGATTTTCTTCTTTGCTACGCCAGAGGAAATTGCACCAGCTATTTGGTCGTGCTGGATGTATCGGACCCCCACCATCCAACAGAGGTGAGTTCTAACTTGACAGGAACATATGGCAATTCGCAATATTATAGCCAGGGAACAGCGACATCAGACATAGCCGTCGTAGGTTCGCAGGCTTACATTGCCGACGGAGATGATTTTCGAGTAATGGATATTTCGGACCCCGCTCATCCTCTACCCATTGGAGTAAACGGCGGATACGATACCCCGGTCAAAGGAGTCCCGAGTAAGAAATCGGCTCACGACGTAGCTGTGATGGGAAGATACGCCTATGTTATCGACGGCGTGTACAAGTTACGAATTTTAGATATTTCAGATCCAACCAAGCCGACTGACGTTGGTTCCTATTCAGTATATGGGCGTCTTAACAAGGATGTAGCGGTAGCAGGAACCTATGCCTACGTTACTAATGATGATGGCTTGAAGATAATCGATGTCTCAAATCCGAGTTCCCCTCGGGAAGTAGGAACTTTTGATGCCAGATATGAGTTCATCGAAGGAGTAGCTGAGTCAAACGGGCATGTTTTTGCTATAGATTCGGATGGTATGAGGAGCGTTGATATATCAAATTCGTCACAGTCAAATGCCTTTGCCAAATTCAATTTTTGTGGGCGAGGCATCGATCATGGATCTAATCTTACTGTGAAAGATAACTTTATCTATTGTCTGGACTGGAGAGATAAGAAGCTATGGATAATAGATGCCTCAGATCCAGCTGCTCTGAAGGCCGCCAGTTCTTATGGGCCAGGCGTCAAAGGAGTAGCTGTGGCAGGCAATTACGCCTATGTGACCTTTGAGGTGTGGGATGGCAACAAATACGTGGACAGCTTGCATGTGATAGACATCTCAAATCCTCGTCAGCCGCTCAAGGTAGGCGTTTATAACGTGCCTGAGATAGGTCGGAACATCGCCGTAATGAACAACTATGCCTATGTGACCAAATCGCGTGAAAAGGATTTGCTCGTCATCGACGTGACAAATCCCCGGCAACCATTTGAAGTTGCTTCCTATCATTTGCCGAAGGGAGCCACTAGTGTAGTGACAGCAGGGAACTGTGTCTACCGCACTTCGTTTGCGGAGTTATGGATATTAGATGTCACCATTCCTACCGTTCCCCAAGAAGCAGGATCCTATCACTTAACAGGGCCAGCAATGACTATGGCGATTGCCGGTCATTACGCTTATATTGTCGATGCGGATGTAGGCTTGCGTATAATAGATATTTCGAATTCCGCAGACCCAGTGGAAGTCGGCTTCTACAATACTCCGAGTTTTGCCTTTGATATTGCGGTGGCAGATAACTATATCTATCTAGCTGATGGGGAAGGAGGCACATTTGCGCTGCGCTTTAATCCACCTGCCGCATCCGTGCAAGATGGCAACAAGTGATTAAGTCTCTCGGAGTTAAAAGGAAAATTCCTGACTCTAACGGATTCTGTGGTCAGCATCGGAAGCCACCCATGGAGGCCGACACCAGAAGGTTTTGTAACCAGTTGTCGTGATAGACAAAGCCATTCAACTTGTGGGCGGGTGATTGATAAATGGCTGCACTC
>PMCF01000423.1 GCA_003154115.1 Anaerolineae bacterium | reverse complement strand
CGCCATCTCTCGGAAGAAGGAAAAAACGCGATAAGGAATTGTTTGTTACCTGCAAATTCAATTTGCGTTTCCTGCATCGGATCTGATATGGGAAAAGTAGTCATGACAACAGAAGATAGCGTTACGAATCAACAACTGAACTCGATTATTTGCAGCGACTTATTTGATCCAGATTTCGTCTACTATGCATTGATAAATATCTCGGACGAGCTAAGAAATGTTGGGCATCATAGCACCGCTGTTCCTATTCTAAACAAAACTGATTTTTCTAATTTCAAAATCACCGCACCCAAGCTACCCACCCAACGCCGCATTGCCGCGATTCTCTCCGCGCTTGACGAGAAAATCGAACTCAACCGCCAGACNNAAGGTCTCTCAAGACCTTTAGGGTCTCGGCGCGAGATGATTGAGAGCGAGTTGGGGATGATTCCGCAGGGGTGGCGGGTGGAAAGATTAGGGACCGTCGTTGATGTCAAAGGCGGGACAACACCAAGCACCAAAGAAGAAAAATACTGGAATGGCGAATTTCATTGGGCGACTCCAAAAGACTTATCAACTTTGAGTTCACCTATCTTATTGAACACGGAAAGAAAAATCACGGAAGAAGGGGTAGCTCAGATAAGCTCGGGGGTTCTGCCGAAAGGAACACTGCTCTTGTCTTCAAGGGCCCCCATTGGCTATCTGGCAATTGCAGATATTCCCGTTTCGATTAACCAGGGTTTTATTGCCATCAACACTNNAAAGTGAACATGGAGAAAGTTGTTAGTAGAGCAAACGGTTCGACATTTCTTGAAATTAGCAAAGCCAACTTTAGAGAGATCGATCTGGTCGTTCCTGATGCTGACACCGTCAAGATGTTTGACAATGTTGTTAGTCCAATCTTTGAGCAAGTAAAGGTTAATGAGTATCAGTCCATCATTCTCACCCAGTTGCGCGATAGCCTGTTGCCGAAACTGATGAGCGGGGAGATTNNCACATCTACAATCGCGGCAACAACCGCGAGAATATCTTCATTCAAGAACGGAACTACGAATATTTCCTGAAGCTCTACGCCAAGTATATCGAGCCGGTGGCCGCGACTTTTGCCTATAGCCTGCTGCGCAATCATTTTCACACGCTGGTGAAGACCAGGCCGGAAGATGAGATTCGAGAGACCCTCAAGAAAACCCTAAAGGTTTCTGAAAAACCTTTAGGGTTTGACTACCTCTCCCAACAATTCTCGAACTTCTTCAACGCCTACGCCAAGACCATCAACAAAGCCTACGATCGCACTGGCAGCCTGTTTCAACATCCCTTCGGGCGCGTGTTGGTGACCAGCGACCGCCAGTTCTGGGCCGTCATCGCTTACATTCATCAGAACCCGCAGAAGCATCATTTTGTGGATGACTTCCGCGAATGGAAATGGTCGTCGTATCATACGCTGCTGGCCGATAAACCCACCCGGCTTCAGCGCGCCCATGTGCTGGACTGGTTTGGCGGCAAACAGCGTTATCTGGATTTGCACGCGCAGTGGGTGTCAGACGCCGACAGCAAGTGGTTTGCAGCAGACGATGAGGACTAATCGGAGACCCTAAAGGTTTGGGAAACCTTTAGGGTCTGATCCCAATCATGAACACACTCTACGAATCCGAAATCGAACAGATCACCCTTGAATTACTGCATGACGAGAACGGTTATGCCGTCCTCTATGGCCCTGATCTGGCTGAAGGCGCGGGCAAAGAGCGTGAGTATACCGAAGTCATTCTATCTACCCGTCTGCGCGCAGCAATCGATCGTCTGAATCCCACTATACCGGCTGAAGCGCGTGACGACGCTTTCAAACGCGCCTCGCGCACGGCCTTTGCCTCGGTCATCGAAAACAATCAAGCCTTTCATCGGCTGTTAACCGATGGGGTAGACGTTAAGTTCAGTATCGGCGACGGCAAGGCCAAGACCGACAAGGTCTGGTTGATCGACTTCAAGCAGCCTGAACGCAACGAATTTCTGGCCGTCAATCAATTCACCGTCGTCGAGAATCACGTCAACAAGCGCCCGGACATTGTGCTCTTCATCAACGGGCTACCGATGGTCGTGATCGAACTCAAGAATCCGGCAGACGAAAACGCCGATGTGCAGGCGGCCTATCGCCAACTGCAGACCTATCAGCGCGTCATTCCGTCGCTATTCACCACCAATGCCTTCCTCGTCATCAGCGACGGCTGGTTCGCCAAGGCCGGCACGATTTCCAGCGACTATGCCCGCTTCATGGATTGGAAAAGCGCCGACGGCAAGACCATCGTCGATGCCAAACACCAATCGGAACTGGAACCGTTGATCACCGGGCTGCTCAACAAGTCCACTCTGCTGGATGTGATCCGCCATTTCATCGTCTTTGAAAACGTCAAAGGCCAACCGGTCAAGAAAGTGGCGGCCTATCACCAGTATTACGCCGTCAATCGCGCCATTGCGTCCACCATCCGCGCCTCGGCGGAACCGGGCCGCGTCATCCGCGAGCATCCCGCCGAATACGGGTTCCCCACGGTAGACGAACAGCCGGCGGGCGACAAACGCGCGGGCGTCATCTGGCACACCCAGGGCAGCGGCAAAAGTTTATCGATGGTCTTTTACGCAGGCAAGCTGGTCTTGACCGAAGAGATGAACAATCCCACGCTGGTGGTGCTGACCGATCGCAACGACCTCGATCAGCAGTTGTTTGAGACCTTCACCAACTGCCAGCAGTTGCTGCGGCAAACGCCGGTGCAGGCCGCCACACGCGCCGACTTGCAGAAGTTGCTGGCGGTGGCGTCGGGCGGCATCGTGTTTACCACCATCCAGAAATTCTTTCCGGCTGAGGACGGCGGCCAATATCCGCGCTTGAGCGAGCGGCGCAACATCGTCGTCATGGCCGACGAAGCGCACCGCAGCCAATACGATTTTATCGACGGCTTCGCCCGGCACATCCGCGATGCGCTGCCCAACGCGTCCTTTTTCGGCCTGACGGGTACGCCGATTGAAACCGAAGACCGCAATACTCAGGCGGTCTTTGGCAACTACATCGACGTGTACGACATTCAGCAGGCGGTAGAAGATGGCGCGACGGTGCGCCTGTATTACGAAAGCCGCCTCGCCAAGATTGAACTCTCCACCGAAGACCAGGAGATTCTCGATCAGCGGGTGGAAGACGTCACCGAAGATGACGAGCTGACCGAACGGCAGCGGCGCTTTGCCAAATGGGCCAGCAAAGAAGCCGTAGTGGGCAGCGAGAGCCGCCTGAAGCAGATCGCCGCCGACCTGGTCCGACACTTCGAACAACGCTTGAGCGCCGCCGACGGCAAGGGCATGATCGTGTGTATGAGCCGTCGCATCTGCGTGGCGCTGTACAACGAAATCATTCAACTACGCCCACAGTGGCACGACTCCGCCGACGAGAAAGGCGCGATCAAAATCGTGATGACCGGCTCGGCCAGCGACCCGCTCGACTGGCAGGAGCACATCCGCAACAAAGAGCGCCGCAAGTTCATCGGCAACCGTCTGAAAGACGCGGCTGATCCGCTCAAACTCCTCATCGTGCGCGATATGTTCCTGACCGGCTTCGATGCGCCTTGTCTGCACACGATGTACATCGACAAACCCATGAACGGGCACAATTTGATGCAGGCCATCGCCCGCGTCAATCGCGTCTTTGGCGACAAGGACGGCGGCCTGATTGTCGATTACATCGGTATCGCGCAGGATTTGAAAAACGCGCTGGCGACCTATACCGCGACCGTCGGCCCCGACCGGGGCAGAATCACTTACGATCAAGAAGAAGCCGTCGCCAAAATGCTGGAACTGTACGAAATAGTGGTCGATATGTTTGGGTCAAGACCCTTGAGGTCTGCGAGACCTCAAGGGTCTGTTATGGGGTTTGACTATCGCCGCTACTTCACGCTGGAACCCAAAGCCCGGTTGGAATTCATTCTGGATGCGGCTAATTATCTTGAAGGTTTGACCGAAGAAAACCCTAAAGGTCTTGCTGACGAGACCTTTAGGGTTTCGGTCCGCAACGGCAAAGAACGCTTCAGAGAAAACGTCATTCACTTGCAAAAAGCCTTTGGCCTGTCCGTGCCACATCCCAGGGCGCTGGACATCCGCGACGATCTGGCTTTCTTTCAAGCCATCAAGGCCCGCTTCGCCAAATTCGAGGATCAGACCCGCACGCGCACCAACGCAGAGATCGAAACCGCCATCCGGCAGATCATCAACGACGCGATCATCTCCAGCGAAGTAGTTGATGTCTTCGACGCGGCGGGCATCAAGAAGCCCGACATCTCTATTCTGTCCGACGAATTCCTCGCCAGCGTGCAGGGTATGGCTCGTCGCAATCTGGCGCTGGAATTGCTCAAACGCCTGCTCAACGACGAGATCAAGACGCGCGCCACGACTAATCTGGTGCAGGGGCGCAAGTTCTCGGACATGCTGGCCGAGGCCGTCAAACGCTATCAGAGCGGCTTGATTGACTCCGCCCGCATGATTGAAGAACTGATTCAACTGGCGCAGGACATCCGCGCCGCCGATCAACGCGGCGAAAAGATGAATCTGCGTCCCGACGAATTGGCCTTCTACGATGCCCTCGCGGACAATCCCACTGCCGAAGCCATACTGGGTGATCAAACGCTCAAATTGATCGCTCACGAACTGGTCAACAGCGTGCGGCAGAATACTTCTATCGACTGGCAAATCAAAGAGAGTGTGCAGGCCAAATTGCGGGTGCTGGTCAAGCGCATCCTACGTAAGTACAAATATCCGCCTGATGATCCGGCGACAGGGGAATATACGGTTTCGGTGAACAAGGTATTGGATCAGGCCGGGTTGCTGGCGGACTTCTGGACGAAGAGCGAGTAATCTTTTTGGGAGAGTGACATGCCTAAAACCAAAGCCCCCGACATTCCCGAAGCCGTTCAGCGGCAAGTGAACGAGATCGTGCAGAAGTTCAATCAACGGGTCATCAAAGATCCTGATCTCTACTACGTGCCACGTTTCAAGGGGAAATATCGTATCATCTCAATAAATCGCGGGAAACTCAGGTCGTGCCCCATGACGCACCCAATCCAAGTTGCTTGGCCCGCTCAGTAATCAGGTCGGCCAACTTGGGAAGTTGGTTAGCCTGGGAAACGCGGTCATAGACGTAGTGGTAGAAACTCACGCCGAGTTTCTTGGCCGTATCCGCGAGTGTCATGAAGGTGTCCCAAGCGTTCTTGCCATCTTCGGTGCGCGGTCCGAAACTCACGTCGCGTTTACGGACGCGCCGATGGGCGGCCAGTTCTGCTGGATTGTTGTGCAAGGGAAGTTCAGGGTGATTCAACACCATCAGCAAGGCGTCTTTCTTGGCGCGGGTCTTGACGATGCGAGCATCCAAGTCGGCATACCCGGTGGTCGTGGCGAACAGGTCGTCGAACCGTTGGGACAGCCGGGTCGCGTCGTTAGGTGTGGGAACGGGTCGGTAGGCCAAGAGGTCGTGGTACAGGTCCCAGTAATGTCCCGTAAAGTCGTCCAACAGTTTGCGATGATGGGGCACCACGGGGGTCAACTTTTTGTAGTGTCGCGCATCGTGGATCCAACACAGGGCGAGTTCGCCCGTCAAGCGCTTGAACTGGTCAGCATCATCACAGAGGAGCAACTCCACAAGGGGGAAATCTGATTGGGCCTGATACGCGGCGATCGCCGCTGCCTCCAGGACCCGACGCCGCACCTGGCTGCCCAGTGTCGGCAGCGCGGCCGCCAGTTGTTGCGTGAACTCGGCTTCGCTCAACACTTGGTCTTGGGGCAACTGCTGCAAAGCCACGAGGGCCGACGCGGGCGAGCACACCGACGAAGAGATCACGATCATAGCAGGGGCGGCGTTGAACGGGGCACATCCTTCCGATAGCGGCGGCCCACAGTCTGAGGCTTCGCAGGTTTGGTCCGCTCCGCTGACGCTGCAGGATGCGCGTTTCCTCAGTTGTCATGCTATAATCTTCGTATGCACCCTGTACGCTTTGTCCTGATTTACTGCGTGCCGTGCAAGTGATTGCCCCGACTCGTTTGAGCCACGGTTCATTGACCGAGGTTCAAGATGAACGACTCCCGCAAAAAAACAAAAGTCCAACTCATTGCCAAATTGAATAAACTGCGCCAGTGTGTCGCCGCGCTGGACATGATTGACACATTCCGACAAGTGTCATCTCGCCGACTCAAGTCTTGGAGACTTGAGTCGGCAAAGCGTGGTTGGAGGATTGGCCGATGAAACGATTCTATTGGAGTAGTCTGCGCATTCGCTTGATTCTATTGGTCTTTCTCGCCGTCGTCCCGGCGGCGGGACTGATGCTGTACACCGGCGTGGAGGCGCGGCAGACCGCCGCCGCCGCCGCCACACAGGGTGATGCTTTGGATCTGGCAGTTCTTGCTTCAGCCGACCAGGATTCCTTGATCGAAAGCACGCGTCAACTCTTGATGGGCTTGGCGCGCTTGCCACAAGTCCGGCAGGGCGATGTGGCGGCTTGCTCAACCCTGTTTGCCAATTTGCTTAAAGAGAATCCGCGCTATGCCAACCTGGGCGTGGCGAAACCGAATGGCGATCTGTGGTGCAGTGCGGTTCCGATCAGCAGTCCCGCCAACTACGCCAATCGCGCCTGGTATCCCGAGGTCATGCGCACGCGCGATTTTGCCATCGGCGGATACGTGATGGGGACATTGACCCGCAAACCGCTCAGTACGTTTGCTTACCCTGTCCTGGACGACGCGCGCCAGATTCAAGGAATCGTCATCGCCGGGATTGACCTGGCCTGGCTCAATCAATTTATTGCCCGAACGGCCTTTCCGCCCGGTTCAGTGCTGACCGTGATGGACAGTACTGGCATCGTCCTGGCGCGCAGCGCCGAGCCGGAGAACTGGGTAGGCAAGCAAGCCGACGCCCCCATCGTCAAGATCATTATGGAACGCAAAAGCCAGGGGACGGTCGAGGCAATCGGCTTGGATGGCGTCAATCGTCTGTATGCGTTCACGCCGTTGGGTAGCCAACTCCAAACTGGAAATGCGTACGTCTTCGTTGGCATCCCTACCGCCGTTGCGTATGCGCAAGCCGATCAAACACTCACGCGCAATCTGATCGCGCTGGGCGTGGTGATGGTGCTGGCGCTCCTCGCCGCGTGGTGGGGGAGCGACGCGATGGTTCTGCGCCCGCTCAACGGTTTGTTGAAGGCGACCACGCGTTTGGCGCGCGGCGATCTTGACGCGCGCACGGAGACCGTTCAAGGCGCCGGCGAAATTTCTCTGCTCGCGCGCGCGTTCGACGAGATGGCAGCCAACCTGCAAAGTTCACTGGGGGAGACCACGTACAACCGCCGTCTGTTGCTCGCGCTCAGCCAGGCGGCGCAAGCGGTGCAACGCGCGCACACACCGCAAGAAATCTATCGCACGGTGGGGGAGGAGATTACCCGGCTGGGCTATAACGCCGTCATCACCATGATCGCGCCTGACCGGAGCCATCTGACGATTGCCTATCTGACTTTTAACCCGACCCTACTCCAGACCGCTGAAAAACTTGCCGGCATCACCGCGCACGAACTCCGCCTGCCGCTGACACCTGGAGGCATTTATGACCGCGTCATCACCGAAAAGCGGCCCCATTTTGTCGAGAAGGAAAACGAACACATTGCCGAAGTGTTGCCGGGACTCTTGCGTCCACTCGCCGCACGGCTCGCCGCGATTCTGGGACTGGGACACTCCATCTACGCCCCGCTCGTCATCGGTGACGCGGTGCTCGGTTTGCTGACCGTAATCGGCGCGGGCTTGACAGAGACAGACGCGCCAGTGGTCAACACGTTCGCCAACCAGATCGCGATCGCGCTGGAGAACGCGCGATTGTATCAGGAGACGCAACAGCGCGCCGAGTCGTTGCAAATTCAGCGCGACCTGGGCAGTGCACTGAACGCCACCAACGACATTCCGGACGCGTTGAATCGAACTCTGGACGCTGCTTGCCAACTCAACGCGATTGATTGTGGCGGCGTGTATCTCGTTGACCCGGCGACCGGGCAACTCGATTTGGCGGTGCACTGTGGACTGCCACCCGGTTTTGTGGCGAGCGCCTCGCACTATGCCGCCGATGCGCCGCAGGCGCGCCTGGTCGGGACGGGCAAATCGTTCTACGTGGACGCGACCCAGATCGCGGGGGTGATCGCGCCGGAGCCGACGGTCCAAGGCGAGGGCTTGCGTTCGCTTGCAGTGATCCCGGTGCAACACGAAGGGCGCGTGATCGCCGCGCTCAACCTTGCCTCGCATACCCACGCCGAGATTCCAGCCAACACGCGCCATACCCTCGAAGTGTTGGCGACGCAACTGGGCGGGGCGCTGACACGGATCAATGCGGAATCGGCGTCGCGCGCAAGCGAACAACGCTTTCGCGCGCTGGTGCAGAACAACTCTGACCTCACCGTGGTTTTTGATGCCCAGGGAGTCTGTCATTACCTTGCGCCCTCCTTCGAGAGAGTGCTGGGGCATAAGATTGAGGAGTGGATCGGCAAGGTCGTCTTTGAGTTGCTTCATCCCGACGACCTGGAGCAGACGCAAGTTGTATTGGGCGATCTAGCGGCTCATCCCGGCATGATCAAACGTTTTGAATTTCGTCTCCGCCACGCCGATGGCTCTTACCGAGACTTTGACACGCTCGCCACAAACTTGCTGACCGATCCGAGCGTGCGCGGCATCGTCGGCAATGCGCGCGACATCACCGAGCGCAAGCAGGCGGAAGAAGAACGACGCAAGAACGCCGAGCGCGCCACCGCGCTGGCCGAAATCTCGCAAAACCTGGCCGAAGTGACGACTGATCCTCAAGCCTCGCTCCAGTTGATTGCCCGGCGCGTAACGGAGTTGATCGGCGACGTAGCCATGATCCGCCTTCTCTCGCAGGATGGTCTGTACCTCGACCCGGTCGCCGTCTATCATCCCGACCCCGAAACGTCGGCACACCTGCGCGAACTGTATGCCTCGGTGCGCCAGAGCGTGAATGAGGGCTTTGCCCCGCGCATCTTTCAAACAGGTCAGGCAATACTAGCCCCGTCCATCAAAATGGATCAAATGCGCGCCTCGATCGAACCCAGGTTATGGCCCCTTCTGGATCTCCACAGTATCACCAGCCTCGTCATCGCCCCGCTCCATTCGCAGGGCCGCATCATCGGCTTGCTGTCTGTCATGCGCATCCAGCCGGACAACCCGTACACCGCAGCAGACCGCGATTTCCTGCAAGACCTGGCCGACCGCGCCGCGCTGGCGCTTGCCAATTCCCGCTTGTTTTCCGACCTGCAAACCTATACCGCCAAACTCGAATCGAGCAATCGCGAGTTGGAACAGTTCGCCTATGTGGCTTCCCACGATCTGCAAGAGCCGCTGCGGATGATCACAAGTTACGTGCAACTGCTCGCCCGGCGCTACCAGGGCAAACTGGACGGCGATGCGGACGAGTTCATCGGCTATGCCGTGGACGGCGCGAGTCGCATGCAGCGGATGATCAACGACCTGTTGGCGTATTCACGCCTCGGCACGCGCGCCAAATCCCTGGAGCAGACAAGTTGCGATCGGGTTCTCGATCAGGCGCTCGCCAATTTGAAAATCGCCCTAGAAGAAAGTGGCGCACAGGTGACGCGGGCTCCCCTGCCAACCGTGATGGCAGACGATGGTCAACTGGCTCAACTGTTCCAGAATCTGATCGCCAACGCGATCAAGTTTCGCGGCGAGCAAGCGCCTCACATTCACATCTCGGCAGAACAAAAAGACAAGGAATGGGTCTTTGCCGTGCGCGACAATGGCATCGGCATGGAATCCAAGTACTTTGACCGCATCTTTATCCTCTTTCAGCGACTGCATGGCAAAGCCGAATACTCTGGCACCGGGATTGGCCTGGCGATTTGCAAAAAGATCGTGGACCGCCACGGCGGCCGCATCTGGGTCGAGTCGGAGCCGGGCAAGGGTTCGACGTTCTACTTTACGATTCCGATGCAGGCCGGCCGGTAGTCGTCTGTTCGGCAATGTCTCAACTTGTTGACCATGCGACTACTCAACGATTCGACAAATAGAACAGGAGGCAACGAATCATGGCGACGAAAGAAAATGGAACTCTGATCGAGATTCTGCTGGTGGAAGACAATCCCGGCGACGTGCGTTTGACGATTGAAGCGCTCAAAGATGCCAAAGTGCTCAATCGCTTGAGCGTCGCGCAAGACGGCATCGAGGCGATGGCTTTCCTGCGGCGCGAAGGCAAATTTGCCGATGCGCCGTGGCCCGACCTCATCCTGCTCGACTTGAACCTGCCCAGGAAGGATGGCCGGGAGGTGCTTGAAGAAATCAAACAAGACCCGGACCTCAGGCGTATCCCGGTTGTCGTCCTGACGACTTCGCAAGCCGAGCAGGACATTCTCAAGACGTACAACCTGCACTCCAACTGTTACATCACCAAGCCGGTAGACCTGGATCAGTTCATCACGGTGGTTCGATCCATCGAAGACTTTTGGCTGACCATCGTGAAATTGCCGCCCCACGGGGCAAAATGACCGGAGAAACAATCCGGGTGCTGCTCATTGGAGATAACCCGGGCGATGTCCCAGTCCTGCTCGTGCAAGCCGACAAATTGAGGTACGAACCCAAGCGGCTAAAGCCTGTGCACCCTCCAGATAATGAAGCAGGAGGAATAAATGGATGCTAACAATCTTTCCATCTTGTTGGTCGAAGACAATCCCGGCGACGCGCGCCTGATTCGAGAACTGCTGACCGAAGCGAAAGGCGCATCATTTAACTTGGCAGTGGCTGACCTTCTTGCGACGGGACTCGCGCGCCTATCCGCCGGAGGGACTGACGCGGTCCTGTTGGATCTCTCGCTGCCGGACAGCCAGGGGTTGGACACGCTCGTCCGCGTGCGCGCTCAAGCGCCACACATACCCATCGTCGTACTGACCGGTCAGGAGGATGAAACGCTGGGACTTGAGTTGGTACAGGCAGGCGCGCAGGACTATCTGGTCAAGGGGCAAGTGGATGGCAACTTGCTGGCCAGGTCTATCCGCTATGCCGTCGAGCGCAAGCGGACGGAGGAGGAATTAACCATTGCCAACAAAGAACTTGCCTATCAAAATGAAGAGAAAGAAAAGCGGGCAGCAGAACTTTCCATAGTAGTTGAAAACTTAAAACGCAACGAAGAGCTATTGCAGGAAACGGGCGCCCTTGCAAAGGTGGGCGGAGCGGAAATAAACCTGAGCGATATGACTTGGAATTGGACGGAAGAAGTGTTCCGTATCCATGAACTTGAACCCGGAAGAATGCCTTCTGTGGAAGAAGGCATAGACTATTATGCTCCCGAAGCACGACCAATCATTCGGGAAGCCGTTAATAACGCGATTGCCACCGGTGAAGGCTGGAACCTTGAACTGCCTTTTATCACTGCCAAAGGAAAACATCTCTGGATAAGGTCGCTGGGAAGACCAGAAATGAAAGAGGGTAAAACCAGCCGCATACTCGGCGTCTTTCAGGATATCACCGAACGCAAGCAGGCCGAAAATGCGCTGCGCGAGAGTGAAGAACGTTACCGCCTGCTGATGGAAACCCTGCCCGATGGCGTGGTTGTCCACAGCCAGGGGCGCGTCGTCTTTGCCAATCCGGCCAGCGCCACAATCCTCGGCGCGGCCAGCCCGGCTGATCTAACCGGAAAGCCGGTGATAGAGTTTGTGCATCCTGACCACCGGGAACTGGCTTTGAAACGCATCCAACAGTCGCTAAACGAAGGTGTCCCCGCCTCCTTAGCGGAAGAAAAATTTGTGCGGCTGGACGGAACACCGATTGACACTGAAGTAACAGCCATTCCGATTTCTTACGCGGGTCAATCGGCCATGTTCACTGTCTTTAATGACATCACGAAGCGCAAGCAGGCCGAAGCGGACATCCAGTATCATGTCCGGCACCTGTCCATCCTCCACGACATTGACCGGGCCATCACCTCGACGCTTGATCTCGATCAGGTGCTGATCTTGCTGCTTGACCACGTGCGGCAAGCCGCCGATGCCGAAGCCTGTTCCGTGGCGTTGCTGGAAAAGGAGACCGGTGACCTGGTGTTTCGCCAGGCCGTCGGCGGAGTCGCTAATGCGGTGATTGGCTTACGACTGCAGCCGGGTGAGAACCTGGCCGGCTGGGTGGCGCAACATCGGCAAACGGCCATAGTGCTGGACGCGGCAGCGGATGCGCGCGTCCACATCCTGGACGGCAGTAGCGACTTCGTCACGCGTGACCTGATCGGTGTCCCGTTGATCGTCCGCGATGCCGTCACCGGGGTGATTGAGCTCATTAACAAGCGCAGCGGCAAGTTTAACGAGGACGATCGCCGCTTGCTTGAATCGGTCGCCGCGCAAGCGGCCATCGCCATCGAGAATGCGCGGCTGTTTGAGACCGAGCGCACCGCGCGACATCGGTTGGAAGCGCTGTATCGGATTGGGCAAGCCATCAACTCCACGTTGGACACTGATGCCATCCTGGACCGCTTGACCGACGAAGCCATGCGGACGACGCACGCCACCCACGGTTCGGCGCTGGTGGCGCATCCCGAGCGGAGTGGCTTTGAGCGCCGCTCACTGCGCGGCTATTCACCAGACCAGGTCGAGCAAGCGCGCGTCGATTGGGTGCCGTTGGATCACAGCATCAACGGTCGGGCCTATCACTCGCGCCAGCCCGTCTATGTCGGCGATGTGCAGACCGATCCGGACTATCATCCGCTCATCCCTGAGACTCGTTCAGAATTGGCAGTGCCCATCCTGCGTGGCGGCCAGGTGATCGGCAACCTTGATTTGCAGAGTTCCGAGGTGGACGCCTTCCGCGATGTGAACCCGGATTTTTTGCAGGCGCTCACCGATCAGGTCGCGATTGCNNGGCGCCGCCGGACGCCCCTTCGATGAAACTGTTACGCGCGCCACCGAGGCCCTGGCCCGGCTATGGCCGGATGCGAGTCTGGGCTATATGTTCATGGACGAAGCCGATCAATCTCTACGCATGCACCCGTCGTATCATGGTAACGCGGCGGAGGTTAGCGCCCACCTGCGCAGCCCGTTGGGCAGTGGCCTCGTCGGTCGGGCCGCACGTGAGCGGCAGCCGATTCGGGTGGGCGATGTCCAATCTGACCCCCGCTACATCATCAAGAATCCCGCCGTCCATTCGGAGATGGTTGCGCCGCTGGTGGTGGGCGAACGCGTCATCGGCGTCGTCAATGTTGCCAGTCCCCAGCTCGACGCCTTTTCGGGTGAGGACCTGCGCATGCTGACCACTCTGGCCGGGCAACTGGCCACAATTTTTGAGAAGGTGCGTCTGGACACGGCGCTGGAAGCCGAGCGGGCCTCCCTGGCCCGGCGAGTTGAGGAACGCACGGCCGAGCTGCGCGCCGCCAACGAGCAATTGCGCCAGGCGCATGAAGAAGTCAGCCATGCCCTGATCAAAGAGCAGGAACTTGGCGAACTCAAGACGCGTTTTGTCTCCATGACGTCACACGAGTTCCGCACACCGCTCACCATCATCCAGTCTTCGGCGGAACTGTTGGAGCACTACCGCCACAAGTGGACGGCTGACAAACAGGTTGAACATCTTCAACGCATTCAGACGGCCACCCGAAACATGACGGCGCTGCTGACCGATGTGTTGCTGGTGGGCAAGGCTGAGGCCGGCAAACTCGAATTCAATCCTGCGCTGCTGAATCTGGAGAAGTTCTGCCGTGATATGGTGGAAGAACTACAACTCGGCCTGAGCGCCAATCACTCACTGGTCTTGACGGTCGAAGGTGACGGCACCGAGGCTTACCTGGACGAAAAGTTGCTGTGGCACATTCTCAGCAACTTGTTGTCGAACGCGATCAAATATTCGCCGCCGGGCAGCGAGGTGCGCCTGGACTTGGTGTGTCAGGCCAGCCAGGCTAACCTGGTGATTCGCGACCAGGGTATCGGAATCCCGCCAGCCGACCAAGCCCGCTTATTCGAGGCCTTTCATCGAGCGGGCAATGTCAAAGACATTCCGGGCACCGGACTGGGACTCACCATCGTCAAAAAGTCGGTGGACGTGCACGGCGGTACGATTGAGGTGGACAGCCAGCCGGGAGTGGGAACGACCTTTACCATCATACTGCCCATGAAGCCGCGCTAGATTCTCAACCTCAATCCGGTAACAGGAGAAAAAGGACATGACCAAGATCCTGGTGATCGAAGACGAAGAGGCGCTGCGGGTAAACCTGCAGGTTCTCTTGGAAGCGGAAGACTTTCAATCCGTGGGCGCGCCCAACGGGCGCAGCGGCGTTGAGCTGGCACGCGAGCATTTGCCCGACTTGATCCTGTGTGATGTGATGATGCCCGAATTGGACGGATATGGCGTGTTGGCCGAGTTGCGCCAGGATCCGGTCACGGCGACGATCCCCTTCATTTTCCTCACGGCCAGGGCCGACAAGCCCGCCTTGCGGCAAGGGATGGAACTAGCAGCCTGTCGGAGAGAACATA
>PMCF01000440.1 GCA_003154115.1 Anaerolineae bacterium | reverse complement strand
ATGAGCCAAAATGGTCGAAAGGTGAGAGCTCAATCAGTCGCGCGTCGATTATCCATTGCGCTTGAAGTTGGGCCTGCACAACGGCCCGGCGATTGCGGTGACGCTCAACGAACGGCTCGACTACTTCGGCACGACGGTCAATGTGGCCAGCCGCCTGGAAGGACAAGCGCAAGGCGACGATTTGATCATCTCTGAAGACGTGATGCGGCAGCCGGCCGTTCAGCGAGTGCTGGGAGAAAATGAGGTGCAGGTCGAGATGTTCAAGGCGCAGCTGAAGGGTTTTGTGAACGAGGAATTTCAGTTGTATCGCATCAAGTTAGGAAAATAGCCGCACCGGTTGGCCCGGTGCGGCTAAGGGTCGTCAGGCGATCTTCATGCGGAGCGCAAAATCGCGCAGCTGACTGAAACTCACGGGTTTGACTAACACGAGATCAGCTTCCTGTCTCAAGCCCTCGGCCATCACCGCATCGGCGGTGGCAATAATGACCCGCGTCTGGGCCAGCGCCGGCGTCGCGCGAATCTGGCGGAGCAGGATCTCACCAGAGACATGCGGCAAATGCAAGTCCAGCACCACCACTTTGGGGACAATTTCCTTAAGGCGCGCTGCCGCGACGGCGCCGTCGACAATGATTTCAGTTTCAAGTTCTGCCAGGTGCAGCGCCTCGGCAAAAATCGAGGCCAGGTCTGCATCGTCTTCAATAATCAAGCCTAAGGAATCAGTCACGTTTTTCCTCCACAGGAGTGTTCAGCGGCAGAGTCACTGTGAACGTACTGCCCTGCCCTACGGCGCTGACGAGATCGACGCTTCCCCCCATCAATGTGGCCAGCTGCTTCACGATCGATAAACCCAACCCGGCGCCACCATGCTGGCGCGTGGCCGAGCTGTCCGCTTGCTGGAACACGTCAAACACGTGTTGTTGATCATCCGGTGGAATGCCGATGCCCGTATCGCTGACCTGCAACGACCAATGGGCCTCGTCAGGCCGATCGAGCTTCACGTTGATCGCGCCGTGATCCGTGAATTTGATGGCGTTGCCCACCAGATTGACTAAGATTTGCAGCAGCCGCTGCGGATCGCCCTGCAAGGTCTCCGGCACGTTGGGCGCGATGTAGGTCACCACATTCAGGTTCTTCGCCTTGGCGATCGGCGACGTCGTCGACAAGAGATCATCCAACAATTGCTGCGGCGAAAATGAGATGAACTGCAGCTTCAATTTACCCGCTTCCAGCCGGGCCCGATCGAGCAAATCGTTGATGAGACTCACCAAACGCTGGGCATTTGCAATCAAACGCCCGACCAGATTGGCCTGCCGCTCGGTCAAAGGGCCATAGATCCGTTCTTGCAGAATTTCGCCATAGCCGATAATGGCGCCCAGCGGCGTGCGCAGCTCATGCGAGACCATCGACACCAGCAAGCTCTTCATGTTTTCCAATTCGGCTTCGCGCGTAAAGTCGCGAAAGACCGCCACCGTGCCGCGCCCGGTATCCTGCTCGATCTGAATGGGCGCAAAGCTGGCCAAGAGGGTTTTCTTGCCCCATTGAAAACGCAGGCCCGGCAGCCGCGCTGAACTTTCCTGTCCGCGCACTTGCCCCAGCACCGCTTCCTGATCGCCCACGGCCACCGCCCCCGCCATAAGGGTTTCGATCTTGTAGCCGATAATCTGGTTGGAGGGCAGGCTCAGTAGTTTAGAAACGGCTGGATTCACCAACGTGGCCTGGCCGGTGTGATCGAACACGATGACACCGTCGGCGATACTTTCGAGGATGGCCTGGTTCTTGCTCGATTCCAACTGCACGCGAATCAACGCTTCGGCCAGATCGCGGGTCCGATCGGCGACCCGGCGATCGAGTTCGGTGTTGATGACCCGCAGATCGGCCAGGGCCTTCTCCAAGCTGCGGGTCGACAGCCAGCTAACTAAGGCCACGAGTAAGAAGATCACAATCTCCACTAAAGCGGTAAAAAACAAGGCAGACAGAAGACCGTTCGTAAGCGCCAACATCAACAACGCGACACCCGATAGGATCGCCATGACGAAGGAAGCAGACGGCCTCAACAGCACACTGGCCATGACAATCGGCAGGATGTAGACCATCGTCGAACGACCGGCAATTAGTTGGGCCGGTTCGTCGGAGAAAGACATCAGGAGAATTGAACCAAGCAAGAAGATGATAGCGGCTAAGCGGACTGAGCCGGAGCGATTCAAGAAATAAAGTCCGACAGCAGACGCCAGCCCGATCACGCTGGCGATGGTCAGGAGCGGCTCACCCTCTGTCTGCCAACCGGTCGCGAATCCGGAAACCAGGCCAATCCAAAAACCGGCCAGGGTAGCCACAAAGAGGCCCAGCAGTAGAACATTCAGTAACCAGCCACGTCGCGCGACATCCGGATCGGGATGGTTCACCGTGAGAAGACGTTCTGTTCGCTCGACGATCTTTAGCTTGAACTCGTTCAAAGTGCCTCCGCCAATCCACCGCTGCGATTGGTGTTTATCTTATCACATCTCCAAGTCAAGCGTAAAAAGAGTGGCAGGCTGCGCCTCAATCGCGCGGGGGTCAAGCGATGCATCCCAGCGTATCTTCGTACAGGATCAATGCGGACAACACGGCAGAACGTACCACGTCGTAAGGTACATAGAGATCCTTGCCAATCCACAATTCAGGATACAGCGATTCCTGGCCATCGTGGAAACGCGCCAGATAAGCGGCGCCGCGCTGCAAGATGGTCCGATCGACCGAGTGACGCTGGCTGTAACGGAGCAGCGCCGTCAAAGCATAGGCTGTCTCTTCGACGGTCCCGACCTGGAAGTAGCCCCATGAACCGTCATCATTTTGGGTGTGTAACAACCAGTCGATCGCCGGTTGATAGGCGTGCTCCAGGTAGTGTCCTTCCGCCAACAGCGCAACCACCGCGTGCGTTGTGGCGTAATAGGGCGAGGCGTGCCATTTATCGATCCAGAATAGCTCATACACCTGCTTGTCCAACAGCGTCACGAGGATCTGCTCCTGTATCTCGCGCCGGTTGGGATAATCGGGCATCATATGCAACGCTTCCAAGGCATGGACGTTGGTGCCTACACTCGGATTGCGCTCGTAGTCGTAAGTGCGGAAAACGCGAGTTCGGGGATCTTCAAACCGTGCAAGGATCTGCGGATCAAACCCATAGCCGCCTGCGATCAATAGTTGGGCCGTGACGGACGTGATGTCACCATCCGTGATTCCAAACGTGGGATCAAGTCCAATGCCGGTCGGGCTGAGGTTGGACCGCAGATCACTCCACACTGAAGGTCCGGCAAATTCCGTCAGGGGTCGCCCGCTGAACATTAGATTCTTCAACACCCAGACTAATTCAAAAATGTGAAAGGGATAAAGGTAGATGACGTGCTGATCATGCTGCCGGATGCTCTCCAAGTAGGCTAAGGCCCGCTCATCACTTGGATTGTGCAGCAGATAATAGGCGGTCGTCGCGGGAGAGTTGCCCAACGAGCCATTCGCCCCTAAAGATTGGCGCAGTCGTTCCCGATCGACCGAATGGCCCAGGAATTCCAGCGAGTGAATCGTGCTGACCCGCGGCGAATAGAGAAGATCCGGCGGAATCAAGCGGAGTTTGGCGGTTTGAATCTCGCCGTAACCGCAGGTGTGGGAGGGCACATCGAGTCCCGCGCTCTGCGCCTCCAACAACAGCGTTGGCAGCAGCAGTTCAAAGCCCACCAACTCAAATGGATCGCGCGATAACAAATGCAGATGTCGCCACACATACTGCTCGGCCCGTTTGATGGAATCTTGCGCGTAACGGCTGAAGCCATTTTGCCGCAGGGCGATCAACGCCGTGAGCGTGCAAATAATGCGCTCGTGGTAGTAGACAATCTCACCGCCCCAGCTGCCGTCGCTGTGCTGATTGTCCAACAACCAATCGATCAAATCCGGCCAGCGCGGGCTGCCATCGGGTGCGCGCAAGCGGGCCATCCAGGCAATGTCGTAGGGGCTCGGCCCCATGCGCTGCCGCAGATTGCACACTAGCTCACGTGCTTCGGTTTTGTAATCCATGACCATTCCTCGTCAAATAAAATCAAGCAACAGCTGTTCACCCTAGCTTAGAGTGGATTCCCGCTTTCGCAGGAATGACCGGCTCTACAAGGATGGCGCAGATCAATTTAGGAGTTTGATTCTTCAGGGATTAGGGGACACCAGGTGCCGTTGCGCAGCGTGCCGATTCCCAGCGTTGTTTCTCGATAAGTCTGATAGAACGTGCGCATCGTGCCGAAGTCAGCATTGGCCAGATCGGAATAGTTCGATTTGGCAGAGGATCGCCGACTGTAGAGATGATCGTACAGCATCGCTCGCAACTGGTGCTCGGTCAGATAGGGCGATGGCGCTACGGTGAAATACAAACTGGTGTCATCCGTCTCCAGCAGCGGCATGCCGAAGGCATTGAATTTGCCCGAAGTAATGAACAGGTTGACGGGAGGTAGCGGTTCACCGTAGTACATTTCGATCAGCGTTTGACGGTCTGGCATTCTTCCTTGGCTGAGGTAAGCCTGAACGGCTAACTCCAGCGCATCTTCCAGAGCATGGCGGGTGCTGACCCCGTAAAACAAACGACGCCGACGATGTTCCCGCGTGCTGTCTACGATCTGATCGAAGTGGCCGGGAACATCGGCGCACTCCGTCTCGGGAAAAATCTTCCGGTAGTCGCCGTAAAAGCGGACCCGCACTTGATAATCCTGGTAGAAGCGGGTGAAAATCGGATGAGTGGCTACCGCGGACAGACCTGTCGCGATGAATTGCTGCCGGTACGTTTCGCCACGCTTCAGCATGGCCGGCTCGAAGATTGGCGCCAGGAGGGTGTCAATCCCATGATCAAATAAGAGCTGATAGAGTTCAACATGCCGGCGGCTGTTCAATTCAATGTAATCGGCTGGCGTGGCATCAGGATGTTCCAGCAGAAACCAGCGGCGTGTACCATTAATCGGAAAGGCGCACACCGTGGCATTCGCGCGATGCACCTCATCGGCCACTTCTGCGCGACTCAGGTTTTGAAATGTGTCAAAGTCCATGCCTGTATCCTGTCAACTATTTTTTCGCGGCCGCGCGCGTGATTTCTCTTTTTGTCCAAGCCAACATATTCAGCGTATGCACAAACGGGGACGAAGGTTGACAAACAGACTCGGCCTGCGCCAGACCCGCGATCAGCTCGGCCGCGGTGTTGGGTGATTGAGGCATTCTCAGTACGGCGTGCCCCAGTTCCAAACGATAATGCGCATCCGATCCGACTGAGCGTAGCTTGCCGTGCCGTTGCGCAAAGGCCAACGCGCGCGCATTATCCGCCTTGAAGACACATCGAGAGTTGAAGACTTCAATGGCATCAATCAGGGGCAAAATGGCGATCAGATCAGCTTCACGCCAGGCCCCGCTGCGCCAACGATCAAAAGGATGCGGGACACTAATCACCGCGCCTTGATCTTTCAACCGCGCAAGTGCAGCTTGGGGAGTCAAGCCGCGCGGCACTTCTTCTTCGACGAAGTAGGCCAGTAGCTCACCCTGCGTCGTCATGACTTCTTCGCCAACGATGACGAGGCCCGGCATTAGGACCTGCAGCTCTAATGCTCCGCGGATGGAATGATGATCCGTAATCGCCAGCTTATCAATCCCTTTCTCCTGACAGGCCTGCACGATGTCCACTGGACGCAGCCGCGAATCATAGGAAGCCTGCGAATGGGAATGAAGTTCAACGATCGCCACACGGCATCCTTATCAAGAAGTCCCAACACCAAAACCGTTACAACATCAGGCACATTGCAGCTGGTCACACAAGACAAAGGCCATATTTGATGTGTAGCCCGGTGATCTACTACTTGCCTACCGGCCATATCGGACGTAATAAATCACCGGGCAATCCAGCACTTTATGATTCTGATGCCTGCGTCAGTCCGCTTAGATCAGATCTGGCGCAAGCTGGAGAACCCGGATAATGAAACTTAGTGGAGCAGCGCTGCCAGCCAGCTCAGTTTAACCTTCAACGCATCGACCTTCATGACGACCTGCGCGTTGTCGGGCTGCCGATACAGGATCGCGCCTAACGCCGCGTAGAGATCGAAATTCGGATCAGCCAGGGCTTGATCGGCCAATGCGGATAATTCGGCATCATCGGCGATGGTTGAAATTTTTTCCTGCATGGTCAGGGCGACAACGGTTTGTCCCCGCGTCTTGAAGTTCGCCGCCGGATCGATCACGACTAAACCACTCTGTTGATCGGTGATGTAGTTGGGGTGCAAGGCGATCACCGCGGCCGTCGGATCAAAGAGTGCCACCTTCGGCCCCTTGAAGTGATTGCGGACCTGCGCCAGAGCAGCCTGCAAACGCGCACTACGGGCTTCACCGGCGGTGTTCGGCTGAGACGTCGCCGCAGATTGCGTGGCCGCGGATTGAGTCACTGCTGAAGCATACATCTGCAACGGACCGGCCACGAGCTGGCCCAACGCATTGCCATGCCGGGACAATTGGGTGAAAACATCGGGATCCACAGCCACATCCCGGGCCGCGTCGGTGGTAATCATCGTCAGTTGAAGTCCAGCATTCAACACCACTGCGGCTGCTTCCGGATCAAACCACGGGTTGAACACGCTCACCGCCGTGTTACCCTCACCGTCAACGGACTTGGCGCCACCCAGCCAGATGATCTTGTAGAGCTGCATCTGCACGGGACAGGCTTGAACGGCATGGGCGATGTTAGTCAATGGCCCCAACGCCAGCAGAGTCACGTTGGCCTGCGCATGCGCACACAGGAAGCCAGGGGCATCATGTGACAGACCGCTCAAGTCGTGCGGATACTGATAGCCTAAACCCCATAGGCCATCCGGGCCATGGATGAACATTCCCTGGTGACTGGCAGTTCTAGAAAGTGGTGCACTCGCGCCAACCACCACGGGGATATCGGTTCGATTAGCCGCATCCAAGAGAATCAACACGTTGTTGGTCGCATTATCCACATCGGTATTTCCGGCCACGGTGGTGATGCCCACAATGTTCGCCTCGGAGCTGCTGAGGAGATAGGCCAGCGCCGCGGCATCATCAACGCCGGTATCGGCATCGACGATGAGCGCGACGCGTGGTTTGGGCGCTGCGGCAAACGCCGAGGCCGGCGCCACGCCAGATACAATAAGTGCCAAAATACAGACGAACCACAACACTTTCTTCTTCATTACACACTCTCCTGATGAATAGATTACGGCTCGCTACGATAGACTATTATCTGATAAAGGACCCGGTAACAATCGAGCGCATGGGCCGCTTAGTAAAGAGTTTAGCGAAACGGTACATCCATGTCAAGGTAACATTAGTCATGCTTTTGCCTTGAATCTTCGCTAAGTGACCTGCCATTCAATGCGGACGACTGCCTCCTGTGCGAATGCTCCAGCTAAATGTTGCAGAGCTTTGGCAGATTGGACAATGATCTACTGTGCGTCGCTCTTTTCATCGACGGCAATCAGTTATACAAGTTTGCAATCGGTTTAAGCACATGCTTATTGCCAGTCAGCAAGGCAATGCTAAGATTTGAAAACAGTTGGAAACGTAGCTGGCTTTGTTTGTCCGCTCTCGCTATGTTATAATCTTTTAACAAAATTCCATGAAAATACCAGATGACGGCATCCTCATCAAAGGTAGTCGCGAAGGGTTGTTGATTACTCTCGGCCCAGGCGCGTGGCACATCGTGTTGAGCACGTTGGAAACACGCTTGACCTCTACGCCCGAGTTCTTCAAGGGCGCGCGAGTAGCCTTGCTGGTTGGCCCCCGCAAGCTGGTTGAGGCCGATGTGCGAGCGGCCCGTGATTTGTTGGTGCGCTATGACGTGGTGCTGTGGGGCTTGGTGGGCGACGACGAAGAAACGCAGCATGTCGCCGCGGTATTGGGACTCGATGCCCAGCTGCCGCAGCGCGAACGGCCCGAGCCGCGCCCGCAACCGGTGGAGCCGGCCAGCTCGATCGCGCCGCCACAACCGATCGAGCCGGCTACCAGCCATGAATCGATCGAGTCGGCCAGCGCCGATGATCCTGAAATAGGGCTCGTCGTACGGCGCACCTTGCGATCGGGACAGCAACTGCGGCATCCCGGCAGCATCGCCGTGTTAGGCGATGTGAATCCGGGCGCAGAGATTGTCGCGGGCGGTGACATCGTCGTGTGGGGCAAGCTGCGCGGCACGGTGCACGCAGGAGCAATGGGCAACGATAATGCGATCGTGTGTGCGTTGGATATGACGCCTACGCAGCTGCGCATCGCGCAGTACTTTGCGCGTTCGCCTGAAGGCCGCCGCCGCAAGCCCACCCCGGAAGTGGCGCGTGTCAGGAATGGACAGATCGTCGCCGAGTCGTGGGAAGTCAAATAAGAAATATTCAATGATCAATGAATCATGATCAATGAACGCGAATTACTTTGAAAAATTGATCATTGAGAATTAATCATTGAAGGAGGATGGATGCCCGCACGAGTCATCACTGTCACTTCCGGCAAAGGCGGCGTGGGTAAAACCACGACCACCGCCAATGTCGGCGTTGCCCTGGCGCTGCTGGGCAAACGCGTGGCCTGCCTGGACGCCGACATCGGTCTGCGCAATCTGGACATGGTGCTGGGGCTGGAAAACCGCATCATCTACGACGTGGTCGATGTGATCGAAGGACGCTGTCGCCTGCGCCAGGCTTTGATCAAAGACAAGCGCTTGTCGGAGCTGTACTTGCTGCCTGCCTCGCAGAAGCGCGACAAGAGCGCGGTGCGGCCCGAGGATCTGATCAAGATCTGCAACGATCTCAAGCCGGAATTTGATTTCGTGCTGATCGATTCGGCGGCCGGCATTGAGGAAGGGTTCAGGACGGCGGTTGCTCCGGCCGATGAAGTGGTCATCGTGACAAATCCGGAAGTGTCGGCGGTGCGGGATGCCGATCGGGTGGTCGGGTTAATTGAGGCGGTCGAGAAAGGCCCGGCACGTTTGATCGTCAATCGACTCAAGCCCGGTCTGGTCCAGCGCGGCGACATGCTGGATACCGGCGATGTGCTGGACATTCTCGCCATCGATCTGATCGGCATCGTCCCGGAAGACGAAGGGGTGTTGATCTCGACCAATCGCGGCAACCCGGCCGCGTTTGATGAGAAATCGGCGGCGGGGCGATCGTTCCGCAACATTGCGCGCCGCTTGAATGGCGAAGACGTGCCGTTTGAAACATTCAAAGACCAGTCAGGCTTATTCAGGCGCTTATCGCGCATGCTGCGCCGCGATAGTTCGCGCCGCGGTAGGTGAAGTGTATGAACAAGATCAAGAGTTTCTTCCAACGTTCCGCGCAACCGTCCAGCCGCGAAGCGGCCAAACAGCGCCTGCAACTGGTGCTGGTTCACGACCGCAACCAGATCGAACCCGGCATGCTGGAACTGATCAAAGACGAGATTATCGCCGTTATCTCCAAGCATCTTGATATCGATCGGAATAACGTCCAGGTGAATTTCACCCAGGGTGAGCGCGAAAGCCGCCTAGTCGCCGATATTCCGCTAACGCCCAAACGCCCTATCCGCAAGTGATTGCTGATGGTCGATGGCGGATGTATGATTGAATCGTCATCAACCATCTTCAATCTTCAATCGGCACTTAAAAATGGCTACTGTCCGAACGTCTTACAATCCGGCTGAATATAACCGCCTCTCATGGCGGCATTTTGATTTCTGGCTGCTGTTGATCGTGCTGGCGCTCGTCACGATCGGCATCTTGATGATCAGCAGCGCCACGCAAAACTCAGCCGATCCCGATCTGGCGAACGCGGCCCGGCGGCAGGCCCTATATGCGCTCATCGGCGTTATTGTCCTCATCCTCACGGCGACCATCGACTATCGCATCTGGTACAACGCGCGGCACGTGCTCTACGTGCTCAGCCTGATCTTCCTAGTCATCACGCTCATCTTTGGATCAGGCGAGATCGGTGGGGTGGGTCGCTGGTTGGATTTGAAGGTATTCCCCGTGCAACCCGCCGAATTGGCCAAAGTATTATTGATTCTGGCGTTAGCCGGATTCCTCGCTAATCGTACCGATTCGATCCGCACCATGCGCACGCTGGTGTTCTCCCTTGTCTATATTGCGATTCCGGCCATCCTGGTCTTCGTGCAGCCCAATCTGAGCACGGCCATGGTCTACCTGTTTATCTGGCTGGCTATGGTCATCGCAGCAGGAGCGCGGGGCAAGCACCTGGCGCTATTGGCCGGCGCGGGTCTGTTGATGCTGCCCGTCATGTGGCTGGCGATGGCGCAGTATCAACGCGATCGGATCACAGCCCTCTTCAGCCCTGACCCCGGTTACAACCCGACGCAAGCCTTAATCGCGATTGGCGGCGGCGGCTGGCTGGGACAAGGTTATGGCAGCGGCACCCAGAGTCAACTCCACTTCTTGAAGGTCCGCCATACCGACTTTATCTTCTCGGTCACGGCAGAGGAGCTGGGCTTCGTCGGCGCGGTGCTGATCGTGATTTTGTTCGGCTGGTTGGTCTATCGGTTGATGCGCATCGCCGATCGCTCACGCGACGGCTATGGCGAGTTCGTCGTCATTGGCGTCGCCGCCATGATCTTCTTCCACGCGGCCATCAACATCGCGATGAATCTCAACATCGGTCTCGTCGCGGGCTTGCCTCTGCCCATGGTCAGTTACGGCGGCAGTTCGCTCATCACCATGCTCCTGGCCATCGGCCTAGCCGAGAGCGTCATCATGCGTCATCGCAAGATCGAGTTCTGACGCATGGCACGCAGCAGCGCGATGTCTCGTCATTGGGTGAACACTCTTTCGATTGTACTGGGTGGCCTGCTCTTGGCCGCGTGCACGCGCACTACCGCGTTTGCCACGGAACCGCGCGCGGTGACTTCGCCGGTGAACGTCACGCAACCGGCGAAGCCCCATACACCTACGGGTATCACCATCGTCGCGGTCGCCACAGCCACACAACCGACCACGCCGACCTCGAAATCTTCGGCTACCGCCGCGCCCAATCAAGGGCCGAAATCGCCACTAGTGATTTTACAGGGCCGCGTGTATGATGCGGGCCAAGGCCTCGAGTACCGCATTAGCCATGCGACACTGGAGTGGCAATTCTTCGCCCCCGATTGGCAACAGTACAACGGGCGTCTGGCGGTTCCCGACGATGGGCTCTATCGCTTGCCGCTGCCCATTCGCGCGAGGGCCGAAATCGCCACGAGGGCCGAAAGCGCCACGAGGGCCGAAAGCGCCACGAGTGACGAAGTCATCATCACGGCGCGCGCACCCGGCTACTTTCCCAGCACCGCCCACATTTACGGCAATCAATTAAGCGCCTACGGCTCACGCCTCAACTTCGGCCTCGTCAGCGATCGTGGCGTGGCGCCCACTCTGCCGGGCGATCTGGGCACGATTCAATTGCATGGAATCGTGTACAATTCGGCGCGCGGTATGAAGAGCCCGATTGCGCAGGCGGCCGTGACCATCGTCAATAACTCGGTAGTCCAGCCCTCCACCCAGATCGATATAACGACCAACCTGTCCGGCACGTTTGATCTCACGCTTGAGCTGCACACCACCGATCAGCTTAATTTCACGATCACGGCTGTGGGTTATGTGACCAGCACGCTCAGCAAGAACGCCAAAGACCTGGCCAAGAATCCACAGCTCTCGATCGGCTTGCGATCCGCCCTAAAGACCCAGTGACACGCGCCACGCAGCAAGACCTGAGGCGGCGCGTGGTACATTATCAACGGAGAAATCCCCATGACGATACGCGTTCGTTTTGCCCCCAGCCCGACCGGCTTTCTGCACGTCGGCGGCTTGCGCACTGCCTTGTTCAACTGGCTGTTCGCCCGGAAGACGAACGGCACTTTCATCCTGCGCATTGAAGACACCGATCAGAAACGCTTCACGCCCGGCGGTGTGAAAGCCATCATGGAAAGTTTGTGGTGGCTCGGCTTGCAGTGGGATGAAGGCCCCAATCGCGCTGAACTGCGCCAGATGCAGACCAACGAGGACTTCGAAGGCGCGCCCGACATCGGCGGACCTTATGGGCCATATGTCCAATCGTTGAAGGTCAAACGTCATCAAGCCGCTGCCGAGGAATTGATCGCGCAGGGCAAGGCTTATCGCTGCGACTGCCCGGCCGAGCGGTTGGATCAGATGCGCCAAGAGCAGATGGCGCGCAAAGAGTCGACGCACTACGATCGGCACTGTCGCTTCAAGCAGCCGGGCGAAGTCGATCCGAATAAGCCGCATGTCGTGCGTTTGGCAGTGCCGCTGGAAGGCACGACCACCGTTCACGATTTGATTCGCGGTGACATCACGGTGGATTACACGAGGCTCGATGACTTCGTAATTCTCAAATCCGATGGGTTTCCCACCTACCACCTGGCGGCGATGGTCGACGATCACGACATGCACATCACCCACGTGCTGCGCGGCGATGAGTGGCTGCCCTCGCTGCCGAAACACGCCTTGATCTATCAGGCGTTTGGCTGGGAGCCGCCGATCTTTGCGCACCTGCCGGTGATTCTCAATCCGTCGGGCAAAGGCAAGATGAGCAAGCGCAAAGCCACTTCAGCCGATTCGGTCTTCGTCACCGAGTTTCGCGACGAGGGCTATTTGCCCGAAGCGCTGCGCAACTTTTTGGCCTTCGTCGGCTGGGCGCCGGGTTCCGGCATCGAGAAGGAGATCATGCCGATCGCAGAGATGATCGATCTCTTTGATCTAGAGCACGTCAATCCCGCACCGGCGGCCTTCCCGTACGACAAGCTCGACTGGATGAACGGCATGTACATCCGCGCCCTGCCCGTCGACGAACTGGCGAAACGCATCTATCCGTTTTTGATCAACGCCGGGATCGAAGTCGATCTCGATCGGCTGATCAAGATCACGCCGGATATTCAAGAGCGGTTGGAAACGTTGAAGGATGCCGTCGAAGCCACTGATTTCCTGTTCGGCGAAACGGTCTCACCCGATCCCAAGCAGCTCATCGGCAAGGGTATGACGAAAGAAGCGACGTTGAAGGTATTGCAGCAAGCCGAGGCTTTGATCAGCACCTTCGAACCGTTCGAAGCCGCGCCGCTGGAGCACGCCTTTCGTGAGGCCGCCGAGGCCGCCGGGATGAAGCCCGGCCCGTTCTTCTCGCCGCTGCGCGTGGCGGTGACGGGCAAGACCGTTTCGCCGCCGCTCTTTGGCTCGATCGTCGCGTTGGGACGCGCGGAAACCATCAAGCGGTTGAAGAACGCACAGCAGTTGTTGGCCGGTTGAGCATTTGTTATAATGCACTGCAAGACGATCCACGAATCACACGAATCCACACTGATAATTTTTCGTGTTGATTCGTGTAAATTCGTGGATCAATCTTTGTCTTAAGGAAGTCCATCTATGTCGCTTGAAGAAACAACACCCATGACACCCACCGACTTTATCCGTGAAGCCGTCAAAGAGGATTTGAAGTCGGGGCGCTTCGCCAAAGTTCACACGCGCTTTCCGCCGGAGCCCAACGGCTACCTGCACATCGGCCACGCCAAGGCCCTGATCATCGATTTCGGCATTGCCGCTGATTTTGGCGGCCTGTGCAATCTGCGTTACGACGACACCAACCCGACGAAGGAAGATGTCGAGTACGTGGATGCGATCAAGGAAGACATCCACTGGCTGGGCTTTGATTGGGGCGATCGGGAATATTACGCTTCCGATTATTTTGAGCAGATCTATGAGATGGCGATCAAGTTGATCAAGAAGGGCAAAGCCTACGTCGACGATCAAACCGCCGAGGAAGTGAGCAAGACGCGCGGCACGTTGACCGAACCCGGCAGCGAGAGTCCGTGGCGCAATCGATCGGTGGAAGAAAATCTCGAATTGTTCGAGCGCATGAAGAACGGAGAATTCCCCGATGGTTCCCGCACGCTGCGCGCCAAAATCGATATGGCTTCGGGCAACATCAATCTGCGCGACCCGGTGATGTATCGCATCATCCACGAGCCACCCCATCACCGTTATGGCACGCAGTGGGACATCTACCCGATGTACGACTTCGCGCACGGCCAGAGTGATTCGATCGAAGGCGTCACCTTCTCGTTGTGTTCGCTGGAATACGAAGCGCATCGCCCCTTGTACGAGTGGTTCTTGAAGGAACTGGGAATCTTCGCGCCGCGCCAGATCGAGTTTGCGCGCTTGAACATGAATTACACGGTGATGAGCAAGCGCAAGTTATTACGCCTGGTCAATGAAGAATACGTGCATGGCTGGGATGATCCCCGCATGCCCACGTTGTGCGGCCTGCGCCGCCGGGGTTATACCGCGAGTTCGATCCGCGACTTCACCGCGCGCGTGGGAGTTGCCAAGGCCGACAACATGGTCGATGTGGCGCTGCTGGAAGCGTGCCTGCGCGAAGACCTGAACAAGCATGCCCTGCGCCGCATGGCCGTGCTGCGCCCGCTCAAGTTGGTGATCGACAATTACCCGGACGATCTCGTCGAAGACATGGACGTGATCAACAATCCCGAAGATCCCGGCGCGGGCACACGCAAGGTGCCGTTCTCCAAAGTGCTGCACATCGAGCAGGAAGATTTTCAAGAAGTGCCGCCGCCTAAATACTATCGCCTGTTCCCCGGCAACGAAGTGCGCCTGCGCGCCGCCTACGTCATCAAGTGCACCGATGTGGTGAAAGATAATCAAGGCAAGGTGATCGAAGTGCATGCCACGTATGATCCGGCCACGCGCGGCGGCGACACGCCTGATGGACGCAAGATCAAATCGACGCTGCACTGGGTCTCGGCCGCGCACGCCATCCCGGCGGAAGTGCGCCTGTACGATCGGTTGTTCAACCGGCCCGATCCCGAAGCCGGTGAAGACTTCATCGCCAACATCAATCCCAATTCGCTGACGGTGCTGAGCGGGTGTCGCGTGGAAGGTAGCCTGGCGGGCACGCAGCCCGGCGATCGCTTCCAGTTCGAACGGCAAGGTTACTTCTGTGCCGATCTGGACTCGACGCCCGCAAAGATTGTCTTCAACCTGGCGGTGGCGTTGAAGGATACCTGGGCCAAGATCGAGCAGAAGCGCAAGTGATTCAGTAGATCGTCGGAAAAATTGTGGAGGTTCAGGTCGCGACATGCAACGGCCTGAACCTCCACTTTGTTTGGCGGACTTGGTTTTATTCGCCCGCGCCCTTCCCCTGTTAATCTTCACGTCAAGGGTCAGCCAATCTGTGATACCATCCATCCGATTTGAATAGCGACTGGATATCACAGATGCCAATTACGCGAAGAAAATTCTTGAAGATCGGCACAGCTCTCGGGGCCACGCTGGTAATACCGAGTGGCTGCCGCGCCCTGCTGGAGCAGATTAGCTCGCTTGAGCCAACGCCAACCGCCACAACAGGGACAAGTCCACTACAGACACCTCTTGCGCCGGCTGCGGCAGATCCATCGTTGGGGGAACCGCCGACGATCCCACCCGCCACCCCTAATCCAACGGCGACGCCCGCGCCGCACTTGAAACTCAAAGCGCCGAGCGGTGGCAGCAAAATCGGCTTGCATGTAGTGGGCGGGCTGCATGAAGGATTGGATGAATTCTTGCTGCGTTGTGCTCTGGCAGAACATCCTGTCGCGCTGGTCAAATGTGTGGACGATTTCGAAGCCGCCTTCAAAGCCAAGCGCTACAGCGACAAGACGTTGACGGTGGGACGCGTCAATGCGGCGTGGCTGAGTCGCAAGAACGAAGTGGATATGCAGGCCTGGGAGCCGCCCGAATTTACGCCACAGGTTGAGTTCCACTACACCACGGCCCAAGAAGCCGCCGAGAAATATTACGAGTTGGTTCAACCGACCTGGAAACTCAATCCTGTCATCGATGTCTGGGAGACGTTCAATGAATTCTCCTGGCACTGGGGTTGGCAGGCCGATTTCTATCTTCGCATGATGGATCTGGCGGAAGCCGACGGCTATCGGTTGGGGTTGTGGTCGCCCAGTGCGGGCAATCCGCCCGAGGAGTTTTATCCCGAAATCGCGCGCACCTGCCGCCGGGCCAAAGAACACGGCAATCATATTTTGTGTGTGCACGAATACAGCCTCGATGGATTGTTGAAGGAAGCGCCGTCGGATATGGTGACGCGCTACCGCCAGCTCTATCAGTATCTCGAACAACAGGACGCCATCATCCCGCTCGTGATTTCTGAGGCCGGAGAAAATGGCGGCGGCGGCTTTACGGGCATCGAGGTGTTCGTGAATGACTTCGCCTGGTACGATAGACAACTCAGCAAGGATAGCTACGTGATCGGGTGCGCGGCGTGGACGCTGGGCGATTGGAGTGGTTCGAGTTTTGCGGCCGCGCTGCCGGCTCTGGCGGATTACATCACCGGTCAACCCAGCTGGACGAAGACCTACCTGCCCCTGATCGAGAAAGATCAGGCCAAATAGTCTGCCAGATGGGCCTGGAATTCGCCCTTGTCTAACCAGCCGATCGGGCATACAATAGCCCCACATGGAAATGGACACGCTTGAGGTTGTTGGCTGCTGTGGGCCGGGCCGAATTGCGAAAGCGAAGTATCCATTTCCCTCATCAAGGAGATTAGGTTTCATGGCAACAGGATCTGTGAAGTGGTTCAACGATGCGAAGGGTTTCGGGTTCATCACCCAAGATGACGGTGGCGAGGATGTCTTCTGCCATCATTCAGCGATCCAGATGGAAGGGTTCAAGACCCTGAAGGAAGGCCAGAAGGTGGAGTTCGAGGTCACGCGTGGGCCGAAGGGCCTGCAGGCCGCCAACGTCCGCAAGCTCTAATTCGTTTACTGAAACCACCACACCAGCGCCCGACGCATTTTGCGTCGGGCGTTTTGTTTTGCTTAGCGGTTCATTCATCCCTCAGCGGATCTCGTGTGTCATCCTCTTATTCAATTTGTTTGTTGACGGGCAACAGGCTCGATGATACTATCTTCGCAGTATTTCTCCAGAAAGTGTACTGTTCGCTAACATGTTGAACAGTCCGCCGCCCGCCGAATGCCAGGGATCGCACTTGAAAACGGCGCAGAAACGTCTGTTCTGGTGTTCAAGATGTTAGCGAACACTACATATTTCTCCAGAAAGAACCTATATGTCTAAAAGATTGATCTTGTTGGCTATCTTATCGTGATGGAAAATAAGGGCTACGGTGAAATCGTCGGCAATGCGAACGCGCCTTATATCAATTCTCTGATCGTCAAGTACGGATTAGCAACCAGTTACAAAGCGGTGGCTCATCCCTCTCAACCCAACTATGTTGTAAGCGGCCGGGATCTTTGATAG
>PMCF01000125.1 GCA_003154115.1 Anaerolineae bacterium | reverse complement strand
ATCGAACGCTATGACCAGTGGCAGCAACAGTATCTTCAACTACGTGCACAGGCGGCGCAGTTTGATTGGCAGACTGGTCAAGTGTGTGATCCCGTACGTCTCCCAGCTAACTTGCAAGCGCTCGCCGACCAGTTCGAACGCTGGGCCGAAGGTACCCAGGCCCACGCCTTGGTCAGTCTGCTGAAACATCAGGCCAGCGCCCTGACGGCCGTGTTACCCCCTCTTCAACAAGCCCTCCAACCCTTGCCGCAGGCTTGGGGGGTAGAGGCCACTCAGGTGGTCTGCCGACTCTGGCAAGCCTTGCAAGATGGGGCGTTTCCCTTCTGGCGCGCTGACCAACGCCAACAATGGGAGCAGGCCATTACCGAAAGTCTAGCCTGGGCCAGTCAGCATCTGGGCGAGCGGCTCACCACCTTGCAGCATCTGGTGGCGTCGATTCTCGCCCAGTGGCCGCGCACCAGTAGTTCCATCGAGTGCTTGAATAGTTTGCTGCGTCCTTTCCTCAACGGGCGCAAGCATGTGGCGCAGGGCTTTCTGGACTTGTTCCGGTTCTATCACAACACGCATCAGTTTGTGCGCGGCCAGCGCGTCGGCTCCAGTCCGTTGGAATTGGCCGGTGGCCCACGGATCGATGATCCCTTAGCGTTCCTGGGTCTGGGGGCAAAATCCTAAAGTGTCAAACAGACTCTGAGCGTGTTTTGAGCCATGCCGGAAAAGCATTTGTCAAGGGTGAATTTTCACGCTCTGCATTCCCGCACGTCGGCTAACGTTCTGACCGAGACTATCTTTGAAGGCTAACATCAACCTTCACGCGTGTGGGCGCTGTGCTTGTACTTCATGGGCTTGAATTTACCCAATGAACAGAGGGCGCTCGCATTTGTCACAACTATGATCCACGGTTATGATTACGCATCTCTCATCTCAGGACAAGCATCGTGGACTTTGCGCTTTTCTTTAATTTCTTCTCGCAAGGGGCGGCGCTGGGCCTCACCGCCGCGGCGACACCGGGTTCGTTGCAGACGTTGTTGATTTCCGAGACGCTGTTGGGAGGCTTCAAGCGCGGGGCGCGCATCACGCTCGCGCCGTTGATCACCGACGCGCCCATCATCGTGGCGGTGCTGCTCGTGTTGCAGCGCGTACCGTCGATTGTGGTGCAGATCCTCAGTCTGGCCGGCGGCGTGTTTGTGTTGTACCTGGCGTGGAACTTGTGGACGCAGTGGCGTAAAGGAACCAGCATCACTACCGAGGTCGCCGCGTCACAACCGATCGGGTGGAAGGGCCTGTGGCGCGCCTCGATCGTCAACTGGCTGAATCCCAATCCGTATTTGTTCTGGACGTTGGTGGGCGGTCCCACGTTGATTGCCGCGTTGAATCAATCGGTGGGGTATGGCGTCGCCTTTCTGGTCGGCATGTATAGCGTATTCATCGGCGGGATGCTGGTGATCGCAGCGGTGTTTCATCAAGGCCGCCGGTTTGGCCCGCGCATCGTGCGCGGCTTGTTGTTGATCAGCATCGGCATTCTGGTGATCTTTGGCATCTTGTTGATTCAGCGCGGGTTGTCTTAAAGCAGAGCAACCGGGTTTCTCCAGCAATTCTCAATTTGACCCATCATGCTCGTGATGGATGGGCACATCCATCGCTTCCAGCCGTCGGATGTACCCATCCGACGAGAGCATCCGACCAAAATGAGAATTGCTGGGGTTTCTCCATCCCCGATGGGATTGAACTTCAGTTTGGAGAAAACCGGTTTCTAATGGAGGCTGAACATGGAAACTATTCGCGAACTCTATCGAATCGGCTACGGGCCATCGAGCAGTCACACGATGGCGCCGCGTAAAGCCGCCGAGATTTTCAAGCAGCGGTATCCATCCGCCGCAAGTTATCAAGTGACATTATTCGGAAGTCTCGCCGCGACCGGAAAGGGCCACCTGACCGATCAGGCGGTGCAGGCCGCGTTTATGCCGACGCCCGTTCACATCATCTGGCAGCCCGATCAGCTGCTGCCGCTTCATCCGAATGGCATGCAATTCGAAGCGATCTTTGCCGATGGTTCCATCTCGGAGCCGTGGCAGGTATACAGCCTGGGCGGCGGTGCGCTGGGCGAAGATGCGGCGGCGCTTCGACCGCAAGTTTACGGCATGCGATCGTTTAGCGAGCTGGTCGTTCATTGCGAGAGACACGGACTGGCGGTGTGGGAGTATGTGGAAGAATGTGAGGACGCAGGCCTCTGGCCGTTTCTGCGTGAAATCTGGCACGCCATGCTGGCGACGATGGAGCGCGGCCTCAACGCCGAAGGTGTGCTGCCCGGCGGATTGGGCATGCCGCGCAAAGCGTGGGCGTTCTATCGTAAGGCGACGATGGCCGGAGAGCTTTCGCAACGATTAGGGTTGATCTCGGCGTATGCGTTGGCTGTGAACGAAGAGAATGCGGCGGGCGGGCAGGTGGTGACCGCGCCCACTTGTGGATCATGCGGTACGCTGCCGGCGGCTTTTCGGTATGTGCAGGACACGCATCACTGTTCGGAAGATTCGGTGTTGCGCGCCCTGGCGACGGCGGGTTATATCGGCAATCTGGTGAAGCACAACGCTTCGATCTCTGGGGCGCAGGTGGGTTGTCAGGGTGAAGTGGGCACGGCCTGCGCGATGGCGGCTGGTGGTGTGACGCAATTGCTGGGCGGCACCGTGCGGCAAGTGGAATATGCCGCGGCGATGGCGTTGGAACACCACCTCGGCCTGACATGTGATCCGGTGGCGGGGCTGGTGCAGATTCCGTGCATCGAACGCAACGCCTTCGCCGCTTCGCGCGCGTTGAGCTGCGCCGAGTATGCGTTGTTCACCGACGGCACCCATCGCATTCCGTTTGACGACGTGGTGACCGTGTTGTGGGAAACGGGCAATGCCTTGCCTTCGCTGTATCGTGAAACATCCAACGGCGGATTGGCGACGGCATATCAGCGGCGGATGAAGAAGTGATCCGCAAAAAGAAACCGGGTTTCTTCAATCCGAATGGAATGGAACGTTGGGCATGGAGAAACCCGGTTTCTCGATCGTTTCACTTCGTGGCAGATAAAACTTTCCGTACGAATTCTGTTTTACTTTCGCTATACTGCGCCCGATCGTTCCGGTGGCGCTCTGCCAGCGCGTATTTCAGCGCGGCGTATTGATTGCGCCATTCAGGATTTGATCGCAGTGCATCGCGGAAGGCGAGATGATCGCGTAGCTCAGCATTGCCCTGCGCCACGATGTGGACGTGATGCGTGCGCGGCTGCCCTTTGCGGAAGAAGCGCCGCTCAGTGTTCTGCGGATAGTCGATGAAGGCGTACCCGAGATCGTGCAGGGGCGCGATGCAGTCGATAGCGTCGTCCAACTTCGGCACGACCAGCATGATGTCGATGACAGGCTTGGCCGCTAGACCGGGAATCGCCGTGCTGCCGATGTGATGAATCTCCACCACGCGATCGCCTAACGCTGCGGCGATCTGCTCTCGCTCCGCTTCGAACAGCGCGGGCCAATTGGGATTGTAAGGCACCAGCGCGACTTCTTCGGTGATGTTGCGCCAGATGGCGTCGGCCACGTCTTCGATGGATAATGCCGTAGTATCGATCACGAAGCCCAGATCGCCGCGTCGCGCGTTCGCCTCTTGAATGACCATCAACTCCCGAAAGCGGTTCAACTCCCAGGTGATGCGTGCAGGATCGCTGCTGCGAGTGCGAATGCGGTGCTCCATTTCTTCGACGGAGCACGTCAAGCGAAAGGCATACGTCACGTCGTCGATCTCGTTGAGGGCGCGGCGCAACTGCGCCAGCGATTCAGGCTGCTCGAACACGTAATCGACGACGAGGTTGTGATAGCCGTGCTCCACGTGGAAGCACACGACGTGGCAGATCGTGTCATAGAGATAGGCCACGCGTTGTGAGTCATGGATTTCAAAGGGATGTACCGCGCCGAGGTAATCACCATCGAGCATGACAGCGTGATCGAATTTCTCGATGAGTTTCCACGCCACTTCGGTTTTGCCCACACCCAGCGGGCCGTTGATAATGACGATCATAGTTGGTGGTTCGTTGTTGGTGAAGTGCGCCTGGCGTAAGGTTATCCGCCTTCATCCACAGGAGGGTGCAGACCAACGGCGAATAAAGCACGGCGCATATTGACGACGCCTGGCCGATTCAGACGCAGCACCTCGCCGGTGGCGCGACCTGTAGGAGTCAGGTGGATCGGGCGCATGTGTTTTGGCGTATTTGTGTCCATTGCAGCCCGGACACGCCAGCGCCAAATTATCCAACGTCGTCTTGCCCCCGTGGCTAATGGGGATGATGTGCTCGACCGAAAAGGATTGGGGGGCGAAGTCAGCGCGGCTGCGGCAGTATTCACGGCATCCTTGAGCACGCCGGAAAATTGCCGCTTGTTCCTGCGCGGTGGAACGTCTTCTCGCCATGGGCCGGAGGGCGAATACCGAGATCGTCGACCAGCGCTGCAACAGAGGTGTGGCGTAATTGCGCGAGTTTGATCACAGCCTGCGCGCGCTTGGCATCCGTGCGTTCGATGCGATCGATCAGCGCCAGTAGTTCGCGTTGTTCTTTCACGGTCAGTGTTTCAGCGCGGCGTTTGGCGGTCAACTCAGCGTAGCGGCGCTGCGCAGCTGGCGACAGGCCGCGATTGATCTTGTGCAGCAACCGGGTCTCATCCTTCGAAAGGTTGGGAGCCAAGCGCCGGGCGCGCAGCATCAACGCCTGATCGATGAAGTGATTCAATTGGCGATTGTCTAACTGTGCTACACCATTCAGCAATTCGTCCAATGATACCTGTAAGCGAACTTGAATGCTTGCCATCTTCATACTCCGGGTTGAGTGGTCGTGCTTCAATGTGAGTATAGCCCATTCCTTTTGAGCGTCAAGCCAAATGTCTCTGAGCTGGGCTTTTTGATCTTTTCTATCTCACACCGTATCCCCTTTGTTACCACAACCTTAAAATTTCCGCCTACCCTATTGACTTTCGCTCCATTTTGCTCGATAATGGAACCGGTTCCAATTTGACGCAGGATTTCATCCCTCAATGACGACCACCATTCGCGATGTCGCTAAACGAGCCAGAGTTGGGCTGGGCACGGTCTCCCGAGTCATCAACGACAGCTCGCAAGTCAGCGAGTCCACGCGGCAGCGGGTGCTGAATGCCATCGCCGAATTGAACTTTGTACCGAACCCCACTGCCCGCCGCCTCTCGCTGGGCAAGACACTGACCATCGCCGTGATCGTGCCCTGGTTTACACGCCCGGCTGAAGTGGAACGCCTGCGCGGAGTAGAGAATACCCTGGCCGAGAGCCAGTATGACCTTGTGCTCTACAACGTCGAAACGCCTGCGAAACGTGATACTTATTTCAGCGATGTGCCGCGCCGCGAAAACACCGACGGGGTCATGATTATTTCTTTGTCGCCGCGCGATGACGATGTGGAACGCCTGGCAAACAGTAACGTCCCGATCGTGTTGGTAGATGCTAATCACCCGTCGCTTACTTCCCTCAATCGCGTCATCGTTGACGATGTGGCTGGCGGCTACATCGCCACGCAGCATCTGATCGAGTTGGGGCATCGCCACATCGGCTACATCAGCGATTTGCTGGAGACACCATTCAACTTCACATCGAGCCGCGATCGCTTGCAGGGTTATCGCAAAGCGTTGAAGGCCGCCGGGATTCCACTTCGGGTTGATTATCACGGGCAAGGCGAACACGGCCGCTATGAAGCACGGCGATTGACTAACGAGATGCTGCAACTACCCGATCGGCCTACGGCCATTTTCGCGGCCAGCGATACGCAAGCCCTAGGCGTGCTGGAAGCAGCGCAAGATCAACGCTTGCGGGTGCCTGAGGATCTGTCGGTGATTGGCTACGACGACATCGAAATCAGCGAATACATCGGGCTGACCACCATGCGCCAGCTGCTTTACGAATCCGGCAAACGTGGCGTAGAGCTGCTTCTGGAAGTGCTGGCCGATCCCACAGCACCACCAATCTGTGAAGCAATGCCAACAGAACTCATTTTACGCAATACAACCGCGGCGGCTGCTAGAACTTCATAACCTGTTCGTTTTTTCTTCATCATGGAATCGGTTTTATTACGGATTCGATCAAAAAAGTCAAAATATTGACTATTGACAAGATTAACGGTCAACATTAAAATATGATAACTCGATTTAGCAACACGTGTTACCAATAGGAATTCTGTGGTTAAACGTGCTACAGCCCGAGATGTCGCTGAACTCGCCGGTGTATCCCGCACAACGGTCTCGTTCGTGTTGAATGAAGTTCCTGGCATGAGGATCAGCGATGAAACTCGCCAGCGTGTCCTCGACGCTGTGCAGCAGCTCAAGTACCACCCCGACGCAACAGCACGCCGCATGGTCACGGGTCGCACCAATATCATCGGGTTTGTTTTGCGCCAGAGTCCCGATCAGGTCTTTGCCGATCAGTTTTTGCCTCAGGTTCTGAATGGCCTTAGTCATGCGGCCACGGGTCAAGGCTACCATGTGTTGATCGAAGCGATCCCTCCTGAAGACAAGACCGACGCCTGTATACGGCTCGTCCGCGAGCGGCATGCCGACGGTATTGTATTGTCCGGTCCGCGCTTCGATGATAAGGAATTGCTGCGCTTTCAATCTGAAGGCTGGCCGGTCGTGTTGATGGGACAGCTGCCCAACACGAATCTGATGTCGGTGGATGTCGATAACGTCGGCGGAGCAGCTACCGCCACCCAGCATCTCATCAACCTCGGGCATCGTCGCATTGCCATGATCACGAATGCCAAGCGCACCTATACAGCTGCGGCCGATCGCCTGACTGGCTACCAACAAGCGCTCCTAGCCAACGGCATTGCCTATATCGACACTTTGGTTGAATACGGAGATTTCACCCTCCAGAGCGGTAGAGTAGCCATGGCAAAGTTGCTACAACGAGCCCCACATCCCACTGCCGTCTTTGTCGCCTCAGACACAGTGGCGCTCGGCGCGCTGCAGGCGATCCGGACTTGTGGTTTGCGTGTGCCCGAAGATATCGCGCTTGTCGGCTTTGACGATGTGCCATTTGCCGAAATGGTCGATCCACCGTTGACGACGATTCGCCTGCCCGCATACGGCTTGGGTTGGGGCGCTGCCGATTTATTGATTCGCGCCATCAACCGGGAAGACATTAAGCAACCAACAGTGCTGCTGGAATCCGAATTGATTGTGCGCCAATCATGTGGGCGAAGCGCAGCATATACGTGACCGCTTCCTCAAATGGATAGATAGCTAAGTCGGATTTAACTTCAGCACCATCGATTCCAGCGTCCGCACAATAGATCTTTTAGGAGGCTGCCTATTTAATTGAAGTCCAAGACCATCGTCAAGCATGCAAATCTATCGGATGCCAATTCACCTAAGAACATCTCTACTAAGGAGGAATTTCACCATGAGTAGCAAGAAGAACACGTTGTGGATCGCCCTGTCTGTTTTGCTCATCGCCGCTTTCGTGCTTAGCGCCTGTGGTGGTGCTACACCGGCTCCCACGCAGGCACCAGCTGCACAACCGACTCAAGCGCCAGCCGCGCAGCCGACTCAGGCTCCTGCTGCGCAACCGACTCAAGCGCCAGCCGCCCAACCCACCCAGGCACCAGCAGCAACAGGTAGTTTTCTGGATCGGGCGCTGGCGGGTGAGTTCAAGGGCAAGACCGTGACGGCGACCGGGCCGTTCGTGGATGCCGACGCGCAGAAGTTCGCGGACACGATGAAGGACTTCCAGGCCAAGACCGGCATCACGATTCAGTATCAAGGCTCGAAGGAATTCGAGGCCTCGATCAAGGCCGCCATCGATGCGGGCAACGCCCCGGACGTCATCGACTTCCCGCAGCCGGGTTTGCTGGCCTCGTTCGCCAAGCAAGGCAAGATCGTGGACTTGAGCAAGTACTTGAACATGGATGCGCTCAAGGCCAACTACAATCCCTACTGGTTGGATCAAGCCATGATGGATGGTGCCAGTGGCAAGATCATGGCTGGCGT
>PMCF01000011.1 GCA_003154115.1 Anaerolineae bacterium | reverse complement strand
GGCCGCATGAAATGCTTGACCTCATGGGCGACCAGTTCGTCAATCGTGGTTTTGCTCTACTCACCCGTGCCATCCCGCCGGCGGACTTGAATCCACCCCGTCACCGCCATCCAATCGCCCGGTTTGATTTTTCCGCGCAACGACTCGGCCAGTTTGCCGTAGGCCACCACGCGCAGCCGATCGTGGGTATGCTCTGGATCGAGTGCTTGCGTTTTGGTGCGCGGCACATCGAGCAACACCTTGAAGAAAGCAATGCGATCCAGCTTGTCATGCCTGCTGCGCGGCACGAGATCGAAGTAGGGGCGGGCCGCGACTTCACCCTGTAGGAAGACTTGATTGTTCTCCGGCATAAGGTCTCACTCTCTTCCGTAACTCAAGCGTTTCCGGTGATCGCGCCGCACCGGGCGGCCAGACCGGCCCGGCGCTTCAGTGACCAGCGCGCTCAGCGCCGCTTGCCAATCCAGGCCGGGTTTCCAAATCAAGCGCGCCCCATCCTGCACCGTTGTCCCAGGATATTGTTCGAGGCCGACGGCTTCCAACACCACCTGCGACAGCCCACTCGTCAAGTAGGTCACACCCTGCACGGGCGCTAATTGCGGTCCGATACGATAGGCCAATCGTCGATAGAGCCGTTCCCGCTCGTCATCGGACAAAGGGATCTCATGATAAGTCAGCAACAGGGAAACGCGCTCCAGGAAGTCAGCCGGGGCGCTCAGCAGGTAGAGCGCATCCGGAATCAAGCCCACCGTGGAGCCTGCTTCTTCGAGTCGCTGGCAGATTGTTTGCAGGGTGGCATGCGCCTCAGACCATCTCATTCATCGTGCCCTCATTGGCTATCGGGCACCAGTTTAGCAAAAAATTGGCGCGAAAATGTTCCAAAGGTGTGACAGATTGAGTCGAACTGGAAGCAACAAAAAGATGCCGTCGTTGTTGCATGAGGCTTTGTAGGGGTGTATTGTCAGTAGGTTCGATAGGGTGAGGTGAACTTTCCGTCGGAGTTGAACAACTTTGTGGTGAAGTGAGCAGCGTTTCGGTGGCGGGGTTCCAAACGAGTCGCTTGAAGTCTCACTCTGAAAAATCGCCACTCGCTGCAGTTGAAGATACTCATTAGCACTGGTACGGTCATCTCACGCATCAACGTAGTCGGGGAGGCTCAACCTTCACAGAAACGACCAAGCATGAGACTCCAAATAAGCGCGGCCAACATCGCGCGACCCGAGACGCCCATCACGTCCGAGCCCACTGCCGCCAATTTGGGATTAGCGTCTTCCAACACTTTCTGCCCGCGACCGGCCAGCGTCGCCCATTCGCGAACAAAGGTACTGCGGAAGCGCGTTATATCGCGCAACGCTCGTTGCGCCACGGGCATAATGAAGCTGGCCCGCAACGGACCATGCCGCAAAAGATCGGCAATCCACTCAGCATCGCCAACATCGGTCTTGCGCTCAAATACCGCCGGGCGTTCACCACAGCACTTCCAAGTTGCCTTCAAAGATGGTGAAGACGGGCTTGCAGTATTCCCCCATGCTTTCCATTGCCATGTGGATACAGCCTATTCCCCGCCGCCTCGCGCAACGCCCAGGAAACTCTAACCTGATTTCCACACATTTCTAGCCAATTTATGACGAAAATCACAATTTGTGTCATAGGTTGTGCCATACCCCTTTGCTATAATTAGCACAATGCTGGATGACAGTTCATCTATCTTATGCTAAAGAGCATAGCCCCATGATCTCACGTGGCGTCGTGAAATTGGTACGCAGTTTGCTGGTCGTTGCTCTAGTGATGCTGTCTTCCCTCATCATTCCGCTGTTTCCCTTACCCGGCCCAGCCTGTCCGGTGGCACAAGCCTCGACCGATGACACGCCATATGGCAAACGAAAAAACCTCACCAAAGTTACTGGAATGCTGCATAGAAGCGTTAGGATGTACCGGCTAGCAGCCGATTTGTGGATAAAGTCTAGCTAAGAGTGATACCTCGAAGCTGGTCGTGAACCAGTGAGACGGCTGTTAAGCAGATAGACCACAAAACGTCGCGAGACGAAAGGAATAACCATGCAGACCAAGATGCGCAGTACATTCGAGCGTTTCATCAGCAGCCTCATCGTTTTCGCTTTGTTGATCGGCACCGTGCCGACCGTCCAGGCAAGCCCGGCCGCCAGCACGAACCAACCTCAGCCACAGGCGACTGTGAAACAGGCTGAAACGATCAATACGCTGTTCGCGCTAGAGCACGCTGATCAGCCGTTATCTGCGCCTATCTATTTGCCCGTTTTCTACAAATCTGCGACGGAACCAGCGGTCAAGGCGATTACCCTGCCTGTCACGTTGAACCAGGCGGCGCAAGCCGCCGCGGCCAGCGGCCCGCTGCTCATCGAAAACGTCGGGCAGTTTGATCCGCAGGTGCGCTTTTTGGTGCGCGGCATCAGCACCTTTAAGAACAATTTGGCAATTACACCGACCCTTGTGCCTACCCTATCGGCGCCACCCGTGAGTGATTCAAGAAACTCATCAAGTGGTCTTACGACAGATCTTTCGACACCTACACAAGTGACCAGTTCCGATGGGACTGAATTCAGTAATCTTTCGAATACAGCAACCGATTCTCGAGAGCCAAGCATAGCCGTTGATAAGTATGGTCACATCCATGTTGTATGGTCTGAGGCAGTGAATAATGGGCCATATGAGATTTATTATATTCGCTGGGATGGAACCGGCTGGTCAGCGCCTATTAACGTCTCTAGCAGTGCTGTATTCAATTCTACTAAGCCGGAGGTCGTAGCAGACAGCACTGGCACCGCACACATTATCTGGCGATGATTTTCGTTTCGGCCATAGGCTCAAGTGGCAACTAGGAGCAAGTAGGCCTTCGGCTGCGGCTGGGATCGTTTTTGCGCCGACCAGCCTGGCAGATCCACCCGCTCCAGGATCCAAGCCAAGAGGTCTTTGGGCTTAGCGCCAAAGAATCGCTCGGCCGCGGTCGTGCCATCACTCCGCCGGATGAAATAGTTGTGAACTGTCGTCAGGGCCGCCAACTTGCGGTCGGTGAGCCGATGCAAACTGTGGTGACGGAGCGCCAATTGTCCATTGCGCCCTTCGACACACGAACTGGAGCGTTGAAAAACTTGGGCACAGTCCAGGGCGACCGTCTCAAGCACCCGCACCTCAGCTGGTTCCAAACCCGCCAACGGTCCGTCGGGACGGACGAGCGGCGCGAGCAACTCGTCCGATTTNNACCGCCTGCTCGACGGCCGGGGCCAGCGCCAAGGCTTCCACCTTGGCTCGGCTGGTCAGCCAGAAGAACGCGAGAGTCGCAACCATCTCGACCACCACGCGTTTGGCCTTCTGGATCTTTTTGACACAGCGCTCGGGCAAGCCGGCTTCGGTGGCCACCGCTTCGATCACGGACCAGTGCTGGGCCAATGTATCCGCCAACTGTTCGGCACTCCGGGCGGCGCCGGTCTCCAAATCATACGGATGGTAGGCTGCGCTGATGCCCGCGACAGCCGCTTGGACGCGCTGCTGCTGTCCGGCGATCGTCTCCAACACGGCCTGCGCCTTCTGCTCTTGGGCTTGGGCCGCTACGAACGGCTCAACCCGGGCCGCCGNNCCGCCGGGTCGGCTGGCTGGACGTGGGTCGACGCCGCCTCTTTCAAACGGCTGACCTGCTGGGTCGCCTCGGCCACGGCCTGTTCGGCTTGCCGTTTCCGGTGGGCCAAGACCAGGCTACTCCCTTGGACCACGTCGTGTTGCACATGAAAGACATCGGGGGAATGCTGGGCACCCAAGTCTTCCTCCACATGATGGCGAATGCCGCGCCCCTCATCACTGGTCGATTGGACGAGTTCGACCGGCAACCCCTGCGTCGCCTCGGCCATCGACTGCGTCCACGTCTCGGCCTTCCGGTTGTCCGCATACTTTTCCAGCAGAATGTAGTTGGAGACCGGCTCGATGGCGACCAAACACGTCTCAGGATGAAAGGTCTCGTCCTGACAGACGGTGATGGACTTGGGCGTCATCCCCTGCGCTAGGCGTGGCCGCTCCGCCTGAGCGAACTCCCCCACCGCCTTTTCGATCGCGACCGCCACCTCGTGTTGCGGGCCGTAAGACGCCGCGACAAAGACGTGCAGCCCCGTCAATTCGAGAAACAGGCACACCAGCCGGATGCCTCCCGGCCCCACCAAGGTGAAGACCAAGTGCGCCACCACGACCAACCGATGCAGAAACGCGGCGCCCGTAGGCGACTCGAAAAAGGCCACCATAGCCGGGTCCGCCTCGAGCGTGTCCCGGCGCTCCAGCCAGTGCTGAAGGGTGCTCCGCGGTAGCCCCAACTCTTCGGCCACTTGCCGTTGACTCACGACCGGCTGCCCC
>PMCF01000078.1 GCA_003154115.1 Anaerolineae bacterium | reverse complement strand
AATCAGACCATTTTTCATCAGCCCAGGTGTACACTGAGACTGGGCAAAAGAAGTTCAGAGCTGGTGCAAAGCTGCGAGCCGGTTTTGTGTTGTATCGGATGTCAACGCCCGGCAGCGGCAAGCCGGGCGTTTTTGTTTCTGCGGTGTGAGCTGCTACCCTTGGGCGCTTCTCGCGCAAAGTGCGGTGGCATGTGGCTGACGCCGAGATCGTTGGGCGGTTGCAACGCCATCATCAAGTTATACGGCTCGCTTGAGTAGTCGCCGGGAGCGCCCGTGATAGCGCAGGAGGAAACAATGCTAAAGCATAGTAAGATAAAGATAATTGTAGCCATTCTCGCGGTGTTGATTATGGCGAGCATACTCACATTTCCTCTGTCAGCAGCCGTCAGTTATTCTTATCAGTTCGAGCCCAATTCAAATTACTCACAGAGCGATGATAGGGTGCTGTTAAGGATTTATGCTGACGGTAATGGCACAGTACCCGACCAGATATATTGGGCAGACCCTCAAGGCACATCCGTTTCTTACTGCAATATAGTGTCATGTGGCGCGGCTTATGATCAACTGGTTGGGGGTAATGGCCTCATCGTATGGAGGGCCTATTATTTTTATATATCTGGAAATCAACGCCCTTCAGGAACCTATACCGTTCTTGCTTATAGACAGGGGCTAGAACAGTTCAGTACAAATTTTTCTATAAGTGGTACACCAATTACCCCTACTCCTGCTTCAACGCCAACTCCCACCCCCACTCCTAGCCCTGCGACCCGGTGCTACGTGAACGCCAGCGCCAGCGGGGCCAACAACGGCACGTCATGGGCGGATGCCTATACCGATCTGCAATCTGCCTTGGGCACATCGCCATGCACCGAAGTATGGGTGAAGAGCGGGACATATAAGCCCACTACTGGAACCGACCGCAACGCCACCTTCCACCTCAAAAACTACGTGGCGCTCTACGGCGGATTCGCCGGAACGGAGACGGCGCGCGACCAGTGCAACCCCACGGCCAACGTCACCACCCTGAGCGGCGATATCGGCACGGCAGGCGATAGCAGCGACAATTCGTATCACGTCGTCATCGGTGCAACCGGGGCGACCCTGGATGGCTTCACCATCACAGCGGGCAACACCAACGGATTGGGCGGCGGCGGGATGGTCAACTCCAACAGCAGCCCGACGTTGACGAACCTCACCTTTAGCGGCAACTCGGCAAACTACGGTGGTGAGGGCGGCGGGATGGTCAACTCCAACAGCAGCAATCCGACGTTGATGAACGTTACCTTCAGCGGTAACTCGGCAGACTACGGCGGCGGGATGTACAACTTACTCAGCAATCCGACGTTGATGAACGTTACCTTCAGCGGCAACTCGGCAAACTACGGTGCCGGGATGTACAACGGTTCCAGCAATCCAACGTTGACGAATGTCACCTTCAGCGGCAACTTGGTGGCCTACGGCAGCGGCGGAGGCGGTGGCGTAGGCGGTGGGATGCTCAACAAGTCCAGCAATCCGATGTTGACGAATGTCACCTTCAGCGGCAACTGGGCGGCCTACGGCAGCGGCGGGATCTACAACTGCTATTCCAGTAGCCCGACAATCCGCAACACGATTTTCTGGGGCAACACAGGTCAAATCTACAATTATGACACCAGTTCCCCCGTAGTGAGTTACAGTATTGTACAGGGTGGGTATGTGACCGGCACGAACATCATCACCGCAGATCCCATGCTCGGTTCGCTCGGTAACTATGGCGGCTTCACGCAGATTATCCCAATCCAAGCAGGTTCGTCAGCCATCGACACGGGAAACAATGCTGTCTGTCCGGCGACCGACCAGCGCGGCTATATGCGGCCGGTAGATGGGGATGGCAACGGCAGCGCGATATGCGATATTGGTGCGTATGAGGCTGGGGCCGTTCCATTACCCATCTTCACTCCAACGCCGACCGCAACGCAGACATCCACGCCCACGCCTTCTTGGGATGTTTACCTGCCCATAATATTGAGGAATGAGATGTCGGTACCAACGCCCACGCCCACGCCAACATCAACACCGACGGGGACGCCGCTAACCAGCACCCCTACACCCACACCGTCCCACACGCCAACGCCAACACTTACACCGACGGCGACAGGAACAGCCACACCAACACCCACGCCTACCTCCACTCCAACGGCCACATCCACCGCTACTCTAACCCACACACCAACACCCACGCCTACAACATTCCCTTCTCAGGGTATCTATGGCTGCGTAACCTACAACGGGAGCAACATTGCTGGCGTGTCTTTGAACCTTATGCTCTACGAGAACTCTGCTATCTCTACGATCATGACCACCACGACTGCTGCCGATGGAGCCTACACATTTATTGGCGCTCCCAGCCTGACGGCCGGGCAGTGGTACTATGTGGGCTATACCAATTCGGGGCTTGACCCAACCCGCCTGTTTTCATGGAGCACCCGCACACTGACCTCCTATACTGCCGGCAGCGATGTCAATATCGGCAATTTCGATATCGCCGCTATTTCGCTCGTAGCTCCCGGCAATGGAGCAACGGTGTCTTTACCAGCTACTTTCCAGTGGACGCCTCGCCCAGGCTCATCGTCCGATAGCTACGAGGTCGAGTTATACGACCCAGTTGATTTTGATCCGTTCTGGATTACCTACCCATATTTGGGCTATGTCGGCAGCTATACCCTCAACAGTCTGCCCACCGGTTTCAGCACCGGCGCCCAGTACGTGTGGAATATCGCAGTGAACAGTGCAGATGGCGGGTTTGGTTCGCCCCTCACCAGTTCTCAGCGTTACGTGACATTCTCGAGTACAGGCTTCAGTTCGGATGAAGGCCCCGCAGGCGAACCATTGCGCCTGCCGGAAGCGATCCCTTGAAAGTACAGTTTGCACCGATTTTCAAGCGGAAGAGGCAGCTTTTGTGTCAGAAAACGATTCCAACGCATTGGCAGTGAAATCTCCCTATCCGGAAAGGTCTAATCCGTTCAAAGTTATCCGTCCACAGGCCAAAGCGCCGCTGGTCTCTATCGGTGATAAGCCCGAAAGTCGTAAGGCCATATTGCCCTCGGGGCAAAGACAAGTTCCAAAGCCAGCGGCACGTTTTCAATTCGCGGCAAAACGTCTAACACGCGGTTCCAGCCGACGCGCTTCGCGCGATGAACTCGTGGCGTAATTGGCTAATTGTCGTTCTGGTTTTCGCGGGGTGTCTTGCCTGTGACCGCGCGCGGCTGAACCGCCATTCGTTGGGCGGCACTTTAACCCCAGGAAACGAGGAGGCTGAGAATGAAATCCCGAGCAGCTGACCCTTCACGCCTCACCCATGATCCTCTCGTGCTTCATCTCTGAACCTGCATAGGATCACCTTTGGCCCTTTATGCCTCAACGCTGACGCTCATCAGGATCAGATTTGATGCTACCCCGGTTCAAGTTCGATCCCGGATAGGATCAACTTTGACCCTCTGCAAGTCAGGTTTGACCCCTGGTAGGGTCAACTTTCACCCTTTGGCGGGTCAGACTTCATCCCCCTGGGGATCAAAGATGACCCTCAGGGGATCATCTTCCACCCTCTGAGGGTCATTACTTGACAGAACAACGCTATTTTGTGGTCAGACTGGGCTTACTTGGGAGTTTCCGCTGGCTGCGGGGTGGGCACGGCCTTGCTCTTGCGCGCAAAGCGCTTGCCCAAATCGTCCAGTAGATCATCCAGGTCGCCACCCTTATTGGCAGCCTTCAGATATTGATAGGCCGTCAACGCGCCTGCGTACGCTTCGCTGCCTACCACCATCAGCGTGTCATCCATCTTCTCCAACAGCGGATTCAATGTATCCAACAATTCCCGCAGAGCCTGGAACAGTTCTACGTCCTTACCCCACTCGGCCATATCAAAAGCAGGCGGCAAATACTGCGCGTTGGCTTTCGCGACAGGCAGCAGGCGTGTGACAAAAAAGGCCGACGCTGTATCGCGCGCACCGAATAATCAATTTGCGTGGCTGTGGTTTAGTGGCGTGGCAGATACAAACGCCGTCCGACAAGCATGTGCTTACTCCGCTTGACGTGCAGATAATTGGCAGCGCGCTGTCGCTAAACAAAACCGTCCGCCGATCTTCGCAGCGAAGATCGACGGACGGTTATGCTTGAGCAGGCTGTTACGCCGCAGTCGAGACGAAGGGTTTTAGCGCAGCAGCCCGTGTGCGCGCCGGGCGCGGCACCGAACGTCCCAATTTTCGCGCGCCTTCGATCCACAACCGAATAGCGGTCTGCGCAGCTTGGACAGCCTCTGCGGGCGTAGCGCCATCCGCCATACAACCCGGCAGTTCCGGCACTTCCACCAGATAGGCCTCATCTTCCGGGCTATACCATACGATCATAGCATAGTGATACTTCATCTTTATGCCTCCAGCCGATAGCGCTCAATCAAGATCAACAATTGCTTTACTTGATAAGGTTTAGCCTGACCATTCTTCCCAGGTTGAAACACCAGCACTTCCCGCACGTTCGCGCGCCCATAGACGCGCTGTGACCCTTCGCCGTGCAGCCAGACAAAACCATAGGCTTCGGTCAAATGACACAAATCCACAAACGAAAGTTACTACTCAGCCGTCATTCCCGCGAAAGCGGGAATCCAGCCGCCGACAGTGGATTCCCGCCTTCGCGGGAATGACAATGCGCGGCGCATAGCGAAACGGCTGAGTAGTAACAAACGAAATGTTTTGGGGAGAATTCTTGAGCCTTCTGCAATAACTTGCCGATCTTGGTCACAACCAAATTATACTTCAAAAATCGTCCGCCGATCTTCAACATCGAAGATCGGCGGAGGCCTGTCTAGATCTGTTACGCCCGATAACGCTTTTTACGCCGTTAGAAATCTGCCCGGCCTCATCATTTCTTTACGACCGAACCGTCAGGCGCGACGACATACCAAACGCTGTTGCTGTTCTGCCCGGTCACGTCGCCCGCCGCCTTGTCTTTGAAGTAGTAATACAGCGGCAGGCCGTTATACGTCACCTGAATCGCGCCATCCTTGCGGGTCGTGGCGCCGAGCAGTGAACCGTCCACACCGTCTTTCAGCGTCGGTTTGTCGCTCTGCACAAGCGGCGGCCAGGCTTGGGCGCACTTATCGTAGCAGTTGCTGGTGTCCTTCGTATCCTTCGTGTACATGTAGAGCGTCATGCCTTTGTCATCGGCAAGAAACTTGCCCAACTTGTCATTGTTCACCACCTGCAATGTTACCGGCCCAGCCACGGCTGGAGCCGCGCTGCTGCTCGACGACGCATTTGAAACAGCCGCCGGTGCTTGAGCCGAAACCGCAGGTGCGGCCGCCGGCGCACAGGCCGCCGCCACCATCATCACCACGAGCGATAAAACCCCCAACGTCATTATCTTGGAACGAGCCAACATGATTGTTTCCTCCTGAGTGAATTTGTGAGTTGTCTGAAAGCTGCTTGGCTACAGCTCTCAGCGCTTTGAGAACTACATCTATAAGTAACGCGCAACGCGCGGGCCTGGATGTATATTGGGGGCGCCAGCGCAATGACTCATGAACCCTTAATCTGAAAGGATGGTCAAAACAAAAACCCGCCGATCTTCACGCTGAAGATCGGCAGGCACGAAAACGAAATCCAATTGGATTGGGACTAGATCGGTTCCCGTTTTGATTTGGGTGTGGCTAATCTCAGTTGGTCG
>PMCF01000148.1 GCA_003154115.1 Anaerolineae bacterium | reverse complement strand
TTCGATTGGGGTTATATCAGGAAAAACTTCCTGATATAACCCGTCAGGCACATTATATCAGGAAAAAATTCAATCTACAGGGAATTAGATCGGAAAAAATTCCGGTCATACTATTGTTGGGCGGCTTGTTCAGATCAAGCGAATGGCATTGTCATACAAAAGATTCTCCGCTACTCTTGGCGTTCTAATTATAGGGCTGACCTGGTTTTCTTGGCCTCTGTCTTCAATCCCATCAACCGTCTCCGCATCTGACGGAAATATTAATGCACTTCCTCTACAACCGGAAGCCGAGTTACAATGTCCAGGAATAATGAGTTGGGGCGAACTCCGAACTGTTTCACTGAAACTTATCAACTCAAGCAACCAGCCCCTCAAGTATTACATCAAGGTTTATGCAGGACCGAATGACCCAAGGATTGGAAGGGGTCTGTTGTTCAATAATAATGGCGCACGCCCTGATATGAATATGCAGGTTGAACTCTTACCAAAAGAAACTCGATGGATAACCTGGCGGGTAAGCCCTGAAACTTTGTCACAGGAAGCACCTGTGCAAAATAATGTGATTGATTTCCAAGTGGAATTTCCCGCTACTATTCGCCAGCCGTTCTATGTGCCAATTCGCGAGGGATTGTGCCACATATTTATCCCTCGTGAAAGTTTAGGCTTTGCTGGAGCGCAAATTGCCACAGCCCACACGGTCTTGATTTGGTTGAACACCTTAGCCGGAATTGCTTTGTGGTTTTTCGGGAATTTACCCGACCGAGCAATAGAACGGCGATGGATAAGGTCAATTGCGATCAAAACAGCCTTGATGTTCTTCGTCGGTTACATCCTTTTCTTGTTGATAATTTCGGGGATTGATTTTTATCCAACCATTTCAGAAAGATTATGGGAGACGGGTTGGACGCTTTTGAGCATAGCGACGGCGATAACAGCCGCGACGCTTATAGGCTTTGTAGCCAGACTGATTCACTCGAAGATGTACACTAGGCCAAGACTCAATTGAGTGCAAAGACCGCCGCCCAACAACGGTATCCAGCCGACCGCCTAAGCTGCGTGAGTTGATCATCAAGTGAAACAGTTGACGTTGTGATCAGTGGCGGCGGCTGATACCGGTTCCGTTGGGCGGCCTTCTCCTTACTCACAATTTTGCGCGAGAGAATGCTTCGACATCAAATCATGAAACTCCTATCATTGATCGTTTCATGCCTTCTACTCGCAGCTTGTCAGCAAGCTGCGCCCACTCCGTCCCCGACGCTGGAAGCATCTCTAATGGACAAGAGTATACTCAGCGATAAGCCCTGTCCTGCCCCCTGTTGGTATGGCTTGGAATTAGGCAAATCGACCAAGGCAGAGGTACTGGCCACTTTGCAGACTTTGTCATTTGCTGATCCCAAAACGATTCATGAATCTGCCAGTGGCTATTGGGATTACACGGCCAACGCGAACATGGCTGCAACGGTTATCGGGATAGATTGCCGACGGCCCAATCGGCTATGTGCGGGCTTATGGGTATCAAATGACGTATTTGTAAGCATTGTTTTATCGCCAAACTACGAGCTTACACTTGGCGAGGTCGTGGGCCATTTGGGGCAACCGGATTATGTGGGAGCTGCCGTAGTGCCGGAGCGTCCTACATGCAAGATTTTCCTGATGTGGGTAAAGAAGCAGATTCAAATGGAGCGAACCGAGTCAAACGGAAAGAATCTCTGCGAGGCGGTGAGAGCAGGCCAGCGGTTAGACCCGAGCTTGACTGTGGATGATATATTCTACGAATTACCCCAATTTTTCGACAAGATACCCTTGGAAGGTAGAGACCGCCCTTGGCCTGGTTTTGCGAGGCCTTGATGGAGGCTTCTCAAGGGTAGCCCATGTGAATGAGAGAGCGGCCCAACACGGCATGCAGCCGGATAAAAGCGGTCAACGAATAGACACCGAATAAACGAATGCGCGCTCGATTAGTGCTTTGTAGATTGGGGCTTAGGTTGGTAAGCAAAGCACTTGTTCCGCAGGCAGCCGCTCACCGATGAATTGCAATGTCAATAGGCAATTTTTGCCGAGGAGCATGGGGCTGAAATGAACCGCGAGAAGGCGCTGGCCGAAACCAGCATCTTCTCGCGGTTCATTTTTCTCAGTATCAATCCATCACGGACTACGTGCGCTACTCGGCCTGGTCAAGCGAATCGATCGGGTGGAAGGGATGCTGGCAGGCCTCGCAGATGATCGTGCTGTTGTCGAGCACCGCGCGGTTCACCAGAATCACGCGGGCGGGCAAACACAGACAGCAGGCCAGCACGCGATCCCCGGCCGCGGCTTCGCCGAGGTTCTCGATCAGATCGGCGGCCAGGATCAAACCAACGTTGCATTCGATTGCGGTAGCGAGCGGCGTGAGCAGCGCCTGCCAACGCTGCTTGGTCTCGGGCGATAAGGTCCAGTAGCCGCGATCGGTCGTGGGATCGTGCGCCAGAATCAAGCCGCACGGCTGCGCGTAGGCCGGCGAGTAACGCCCCACCGCCTCCACCACCTCCAGCAGCATATTCGCCACGATCGTTTCCGCGGCACGATCGGGTGTGTTGAGATCGGCGCCGTCGAACAACGAAGGCAGATCGGGCAAATCGGGAATGACTTCATACGCGCGACAAATCGCCAGCCAGGCGTGCTGCAGCGCGTCGAGCAGATCGATCGACGAATCGACATCCGGGCGCCCGATCGGCAAATCATTCTTCCCTGGCCCCGGGCGCGTGGCGGGCGGGCCGAGGGGTTTATGGGTATACATGAGGTAATCCCCCTTTTTGGGTGGGATGATTGAGCCCCCTCGCTTGCAAGATCGGTCGTGGATCGACCAGGTTCTTGTCCAACGCCGCTTTCTCCGGCACACCCAACGCCAGCGCCATCAATTGCGTGAAGTACAACACCGGCAGCGGTTCGGCCAATTTCATCTGGAATTGACGCGCGTCGAGGTTCATGTGGCACAACGGGCAGGCGACGGCGATCACATCGGCGCCCGCTTCACGCGCATGCTCGATCAGACCGCTGCTCAACTTCAACACGATGTCCGGTCGCGTGAGCGAATGCGCCGCGCCGCAGCACGATGTCTTGTATGACCAGTCGCGCACCTCAGCGCCCAAGGCCGTCATCAACTGATCCATGTCCGTGGGATTTTCAGGATGCGGCGCTTCGGTGACTTGCGGCGGACGGGTGAGCAGACAACCGTAATAGCACACCACGCGCAGGCCGGTCAGCGGCTGCTTGACCGACGCCGCGACCCTCTCCGCGCCGATGTGCCGGGTGATCGATTCGACCAGCGTGGTGACCTGCACCGTGTCGCGATAGTCGTAGCCGATTGTTTCACTCAGCCCGTCGCGCTGTTTGTCGTTGTGACGAATTTCGAACTGCGCGGCTTTGTGGCGATTGAAGCAGGCGGCGCACGGCATCGTCACTTCCTTGAAGCCGCTCTGCTCGATGAGCGCGAGATTCTCGATCGGCAGGCGCAGGGCCGCGTCGGGATCGATGCGGTGCGCGGCCGAACTGCCGCAGCACACCCAACCCTTTGGTTCGATCACGTTCAGGCCCAATGCCTCACACACGGCGCGCGTGGAGACATCGAATTCGGGCGCGGTGGAATGCAGCGAACAACCGGGATAGTAGGCGATGGCCTCTAGTGCGGACTCGCCCGTCGTACCGGCGACCGGTTTGGCCTGACGCGGCATGTGTGTGGGATGCGGCAGCAAAGACATTTTGTGCTTGCGCAGTAGCTTCACGCCCAGATCCATGTCGCCCAGAATGTTGCGCGTGCGGATCTTCATCTCGGCCATCAAGCCCAGTTCATACGCGCGGCCCCACAGTTGCACCTCGCGCATGAAGGCCACGTTGAAGGTATTCACATCAGGCACTTGCGGCTTGATGTCGCGCGCTTTGGCCTCGCGCGTGAGGAACTCCATAATCGCCGTGATGTCCAATCCTTGCGGGCAACGCGTCGTACAGGTCTGGCACGAAGCGCACAGCCACGGCGTCTGGGAATGCAGCGCCACATCTTCCTGCCCCAGCTGCAAAGCGCGCATGATCTGATTCGGCTGCCAATCGAAGAACTCAGACACGGGGCAGCCGCTGGTGCACTTCACGCACTGATAACACAGAAAGACATTCTGCCCGGTTTCGTCTTGCACACGTCGCGCAAGTTCAGAATTGACTGGCGTTGCTTCGTCCATATGCGCCTCCCTATTGCGTTTACTCAAGGCGGATGATAATCCGCCGTTCATTGCCGCCGGATGATCATCCGGCGGGAGCAAACCTAAACGATCGGCCTGGGCAGCAAGCCCGCGCCTTCCACGATCGGCTTGACGGCTTCTTCCCACTCGATCGCCATGATGTGCACCCCGGCCACGCCTTCGATCTCACGTAGCTGTTGGATCAGCTCGATGCAAATCTTCAGGCCTTCGGCTTGCCACGCCGCCGATCGGGCTTTCTTGTCTTCTTTGGTCAGCTCGTCTTTCGATTTATTTGCCCACGGCGCGCCAACGGCTTCCATCCGCCCGATCAGCTGATCGGGAATCCGCAGACCTGGCACGTTGTCCTTCATGTAGCGCGCCATCGTCGGGCTTTTGAGCGGCCCGACCCCCGCCAGGAGGTAGACCTTTTCGTGCAGACCCAGTTCGCGTACCTTCGCCATGAAGGTCTTGAAGCCGTCGATGTCGTAGATGAGCTGCGTCTGAATGAAGCTGGCGCCCGCCTGCACTTTCTTGGCAAGCCGATACGGGCGAAAATCGATCGGGCTGGCAAAGGGCGATTCCGCGGCTCCGACGAAGAAGCGCGGCTCTTGTCCCTTGATCGCTTCACCGCATTGGAAGGCGTGCTGATCGCGCAGGGCCGTCACCATCTGCACCATCTGGATCGAATCCATGTCGAAGACGTTCTTCGCATTGGGATGGTTGCCAAAGGTCTGATGATCGCCCGACAGGCACAGCAGGTTGCGCATGCCCAACGCATATGCGCCCAGCAGATCGCTCTGCATGGCGAGGCGATTGCGATCGCGGCACGTCATCTGGATCACCGGCTCCAGCCCTTCTTGCACCACGATCGTTCCCGCGCCAATGCTGGACATGCGCACGATGGCCGTCTGGTTGTCGGTGATGTTCACCGCATCGCAGTTGCCTTTGAGCAGTTTCGCTTTCTTACGAATCACCTCGACATCAGCGTTTTGCGGCGGGCCAAGTTCGGCGGTGACAGCAAAGTGACCGTTCTTTAGAACTTTCTCTAGATTCGATCCAGACAGATAGCCGTTGCCGTTAGGTTGTGGAGTCATCGATGCCTCCTGAATTCGGAATGTGGAATGCGGACTGCGGAATGCCCCATTCCGCGTTCCGATTTCCGAATTCCGCATTAATCTTCATCCGCCGCCAGTCTCAGATCGGGCCGAACAATTTTGCGCGGGCCGCCGTCACGTGACGTGCGCCAATTCTTGGGCGGCTGAATCTCCAGCAGCCGATCGAGCTTGCCCATGTGGCTCAAGCGATCGTAGATGAGCTGCCACGCGCAGGGAATCTCGTCGTTGATCTCGCAGTGCCCGTCTTCCGATCCGCCGCACGGGCCGTTGAGCAGCGACTTCGAGCAGCGCGCGATCGGGCAGATGCCGCCCGTCAGGCCGAGGATGCAATCGCCGCAGGCCGCGCAGCGTTCCGCCCAGACACCTTGTTCGGTCGGCAAACCGAGAAACTTGGTGTTGAGGCCGGGCACGATCCAGGCATCGGGAAAATGCTCGGCCAGCGCCTGCACGCCGATGCCGCAGCCCAGCGACAGCACCACGTCGACAGCGCCCACTTGCTCGGCAATCTCATCGAGGTATTCCCATTCGCACTGGCGCTGCACGGTCACATCGGTCACGTCCTTGGCGCCGCCGTCGAGCTTGGTCGCCATGCGCAATGACGACGCGACGATCGCAGCTTCGCGCGCGCCGCCCGCGAAGCAGACAGTCACACAGGTGCCGCAGCCGGCGACCAGCACCTTCTGCGCGTCGCTAATCAACGTCTTGATCTCTGCTAAGGGTTTCTGTTCGGCTACGATCATGTTCGACCTCCAATCAATGATGCCAGTAGCATGATGCGAGATGCACGATGCAAGATTTCACTCGTCACTCATCACTTTTCACTTTTTCTCTCAACGGATTCGGCCCAAGTGAAGCAATCTTCTCCGTCATTTCCGTTGTCGCCGTCACAAATTGATTGGCCATCGCCGACGACAAATTGAACATATCGACTCGCTCCGGTTCAAGTCCAATTTGCCTGAGCAAGTCCTTTACGTGTGCCACTCGGCGTTTAGCGTTAGCATTACCTTCCAGGTAATGACAGTCGCCGGGCAGTCAACCCGCCACCATGATGCCGTCCGCGCCGTCTTCTATCGCACGCAGTACGGTCAGCACATCCATCCGGCCGGTGCACGGTATCTGCACGATCTTGATCGCAGGCGGGTATTGCATCCGCAGACCACCGGCCAGATCAGCGGCGGCGTAGGCGCAGTGCTCGCAGCAGTAGGCGATGATGTTCAACCGCATGTCATTCATCTCACCGCGATTCCTTCCAACGGCACAAATCCGGCCATCGGCTCCAACAACGCTTGCACCTTGGACTCCATCTGCGCGTCGGTATAGTGCATCAACTGGATCGCGCGCGCGGGACATTCGGCCACGCACGAGCCGCAGCCCTGGCAGATCGCCGCTTCGATGTAAGCCGCGCCCATAATGCTGCCCACGCCCGTCAGATTCGCTTTGATCTTCGGCACGCCGAACGGACAGATGCGCACGCACGTCAAGCAGCCGGTGCACTTCGCATCGTCTACAACTGCGACACGCCCGCCCGCGACTAAAGACTCACGGCTCAACACGCGCGCGGCTCGCGCGGCAGCCGCCTGCGCTTGAATCATCGTCTCATCCAGCAGCTTCGGATAATGCGCCATACCCGCCATGAACACGCCATCGGATGCGAAATCGACCGGGCGCAGTTTGACGTGCGCTTCGAGGAAGAAGCCGTCGGCGTCGAGCGCGACCTTGAACAATTTCGCCACCTCGTGCGCATCGTCGCGTGGCACAACGGGCATGGACAGGACGACAAGATCGGGCTGCAGGGTGATGGTGCGTTGCAGAATGGGCTCCCAAGCCTGAATGCTGATTGTTGATTGCTGACTGCGAAGCGTCCCTGTGGGATTGCTGAATGCCGACTGTGCAGCGTCCCCGTGGGATTCCTGATCTCTGATCCCCGATCCCTGATCACCGATCACTACTTCCGGCTTATGCTCGTCATCGTAGCGCATGAAGAGCACGCCACGTTCGCGCGCTGTGGTATATATCCGTTCTTTGAAGCCATACGTCCGAATGTCTTTGTAGAGCACGACCACCTGTGCTGCGGGATTGAGTTCTTTGAATTGGATCGCATTCTTGAGCGCGACGGTGCAGCAAATGCGGCTGCAATATTTTTCCGCCGGGCCGACGCATTGGATCATGACAATCGATTTATGATTTTCGATTTCTGACTGCGGAGCGTCCCCGTGGGATTTCTGATTTGAAAGCAAGTTCTCAAATTGTTGTTGCGTGATAATAGCCGGGTGAGAGCCGAAGCCGTAATCGGATCCACGATATTCCTGTGCACCCGTTGCTAGAATCGTGATGCCGTGCTGTATTTCTTGCATCTTGCATCCTGCATCTTGCATCTTGCTTCCGGCATCCTGCATCTTGCTTCCGGCATCCTGCATCTTGCATCCTGCATCTTGCTTCCCGCCTCTTGCATCCTGCGAAGCGTCCCTATGGGATTGTATCTTGCTTATGAAATTGCCCATGAAGCCTGTCGTCGCGACGACCCGGCTATCGAGATGAACCGTGATGGATGAGTTGTGCTCAACTTGATCAATCAGTTGCTTCAAGACGATTTGCGGATCTTTGGTCCCCTCTTCCATCCCCCTCGCGCGCGGGAGGGAAACCAGGACCTGCCGCAGATTGCCGCCGAGTTCACTCGCCTGCTCGACGAGATGAACGGGGAAGCCTTGATCGGCCAACGACACAGCCGCGGTCATACCAGCCGCGCCACCGCCGACGATCAAGGCGGCGCGCTTCACCGGCACATCGATCAGGTGCTGCGGCTCGAGCAACGCCGCGCGCGACACCGCCATGCGCACCAGATCCTCGGCCTTCGCGGTGGCAACGTCCCAATCATGCGAATGAACCCACGAGCACTGATTGCGAATGTTCGCCATCTCGAACAGATAAGGATTCAATCCGGCGTTGCGCAGGCAATCCCGAAATAGTGGTTGATGTGTCAGAGGAGTACAGCTGGCCACCACCACGCGATTGAGCCGCTGCTCTTTGATCTGTTCGACGATGTGCTTGATGCTGTCTTGCGAGCACGCATACAAATTGGACTCGGCGTGAATCACGCCCGGCAGCGTCTTGGCGTATGCGGCAACCTGAGGCACATCGAGGAAGCCCGCGATATTCGATCCGCAGTGGCAGACAAACACGCCGATGCGCGGCTCTTCCTCGCGTACATTTCGTTCGACTGGAAATTCCGGGCGCGTGGTCAACGCGAAGCGCGACGTGCCGAGGCGCGTAGCAGCGGCGGCGGCGGCTCCGCTCGCTTCCACGACCGATTCAGGAATGTCCTTCGGTTCGCGGAACGGCCCGACGGCGTAGATGCCCGGTCGGCTGGTTTCCAGCGGATTGAACTGCACCGTGTGGCAGAAGCCGTATTCGTCGAGTTCGATCCCCAGGCGTTTGCCCAACGCGCGCACCGATTCGGAAATCTCCATGCCGACGGACAACACGACGAGATCAAATTGTTCTTCGATAAGGCGTGTAGACCTCACAGGTTTTTGGAAACCTGTGAGGTCTACCGTTTGATACCGAACGATCAGATTGTGAGTCTGTGGATTTTCATGCAGCTCGCTGATGCGGCAGCGCGTGTAGTGAACGCCGTACCGATCGCGCGCCCGTTCGAAGTAAGACCAGTAGCCTTTGCTGAACGCACGCATATCCATCATGAAGACGTGCACGTCCAGATCGGGCTGATGCTCTTTGGCGATCACCGCTTCCTTGGTCGCGTACATGCAGCACACCGCCGAGCAGTAATCGTGCGTTTGATCGCGCGAGCCGACACATTGCAGGAAGGCAATTCGCTTCGGCGCTGCGCCATCCGACGGACGCCGTACCTGCCCCAGCGTCGGGCCGGACGCCGACAACAACCGCTCGAACTGAAGCGCCGTGACCACGTTCGGATAGCGCCCCAGGCCAAATTCCTGAGACAGCGCCGCCTGGTAGATTTGATAACCCGGCGCTAGAATGACCGCGCCCACCTGGAGTCGTTCTTCACGAGCCACCATGTTGTGGTCGATCGCCTGCGTACCGCAGGCCGACACACACGCCAGGCACTCTGAGCAGATGCCGCACTGCAAGCAGCGCTGCGCTTCGGCGCGGGCCTGATGCTCGGTCAACCCCAGCACCACTTCGCGGAAGCTGGTCACGCGTTCGGCCATCGATAGCAAGGCCGGTTGTGCCTTCGGCTGCAAGTGAATCTCTCCGCGCTGCACACGCTGCGTGATCTCTTCGCGCGTGAACTTCGCCACGGGCAGCGCCGGACGCGCCGGTTGATCGAGCGCTTCATGCTGCAAGTAACGGTGAATCGAAGCAGACACGCGATGCCCCAGCGCCACCGCCTCGATGATATAGCTGGCTCCGGTCTTGCGGCCACCGACGACAAACAGGCCGGGGATGTTGCTGGCTAATGAATTCTTGTCGACCACGAGATCGTCGTAGCGTTGATCGAGGAACGACAGATCGGAGAATTGCCCGACCGTTCCGATCACCGTATCCGCTTCGCACGTGAATTCGGAGCCGGGCTTGATCGCCGGACGGCGGCGGCCACGCTCGTCGGTCGTCATCCCGCCTTCGGTCTGTGCCAGTTCGACGCCGCTCACTTTGCCATTCTGTGCAAGGATGCGGGTCACTGTCGTGCGCTCGAAAAGATGAATGCCTTCTGCTTCGATCGCGTTCATCTCCAATTCATAGGCCGGAATCTCGCCGCGGGGCCGATCGAGCACCAGGTAAACTTCAGCCGCACCCAGGCGTCGCGCGACAGCGGCGGCATCGAGAGCCGTGATGCCTCCACCGATAACGGCCACCCGGCTGCCGATCGTGATCGGTTCGCCGAGATTGATCTTGCGCAGGAAGGTCGCCGCCGAAATCACACCTGCGGCGTCTTCACCCTCAAGCCCGATCGCTAGATCGCGTGACGAGATACCCGTCGCCAGACAGACTGCGTTGTAGCCCTGCTTGAGCAGTTGTGCCGGGTCTTTGATCGGCGAGTTGGTCTTGAGCACCACGCCCAGCGCCAGGATGTCGTCGATGTCTTGCTGCAGCACGCCCTTGGGCAGGCGATGCGCGGGAATGCCGACCCGCATCATGCCACCGGCCACCGGCAGCGCTTCGTAGATGGTGACGCCGTAACCTTGCTTTACCAGATCATGCGCCGCCGTCAGACCGGCCGGGCCGGCCCCGATCACGGCCACCCATTCGGGACGGGTACGCGCGATCGGGGTGACCGGTTCACGCCCATAGGCTAGCGCATAATCCATTACGAAGCGCTTGAGCGACATGATGCCCACCGCTTCATCGGCCAGTGCGCGCGTGCAATGTCCTTCGCAGGGATGATGACACGTGCGGCCACATACGCTGGGGAATGGATTATCTTCTTTGATCGTGCGGAACGCCTCGCGATAACGTCCCTGCGCGATCAACGCGATGTAGCCCTGCGCGCGTTGTCCAGCCGGACAAGCATCACGACACGGCGCGGTGCCGCGTTTCTCAATCGCATAAGCTGACGGCACTGCCTGAGCATACAGCCGATAAGCGGCCCGGCGATCCTTCAAGCCTTCTTCGTAGAGATCGGGCAACACGATCGGGCAAACCTTGGCGCAATCGCCGCAGCCCACACATTTGGTCACGTCGATGTAGCGCGGCCTGCGGCGCACGGATACCGTGAAGTTTCCGGCCTGTCCCTCGACGCCGAGTACGTCGGTATCGGTGAGAATGTTGATGTTGAGATGACGTCCGGTTTCGACCAGGCGCGGGCTGATATTGCACATGGCGCAGTCGTTGGTGGGGAACGTCTTGTCCAGCTGCGCCATGTGCCCGCCGATGGCCGACTTCTCTTCGACGAGATAGACCTTGAAGCCCTGCTCGGCGAGATCGAGCGAAGCCTGCATCCCCGCGATGCCACCACCGACGACCATGACTGCGCCGATAGGCTTATTGTTGATAGATGCGTCACTTGCCTGAGTCATAACAGTTCACTTACGGTGATAAGTGATAAGTGACGAGTGAAATGCGAATGATCAGAGTTGGTTCTTCACTCTTCACTCTTCACTCTTCACTTTTCATTCTTCACTCGTCATACTCCACTCGCGCCGCCGCATTTCCGGCGTCTGCAAATTGCGCGGAATGATGACCGTGAAACGTGTGCCTGAACCACCTTCATCCGTCGTCGTCTTGACGACAATCTGCCCGCTATGCGCATCCATGATTTTTTTGGCGATGGATAGGCCGAGGCCGGTGCCCGGCGTCTCGCCGACATTGTCGGCGCGGAAGAAATCTTCGAAGATGTGCGGCAGATCATCGGGCGGGATGCCGGGGCCTTCGTCGTCGACTTCAAAATACAACGCGTCCGGCTCGTACCGCGCGCGAAAGGTCACCGTACTATCGGGCGGCGCGAACTTGATGGCGTTGTTCAGCAGATTGGTCAAGACCTGCCGCATCCTCCGCCGCGCCCCCACGATCGGCTCAAACTTTGGCGGCGGCTCCACCTTAATCCGCACTCCTTTTTCGGCCGCGGCCAGGCGCACATCTTCCAGGGATTCGGTGCCCGCCTCGCCGGGATCGAACCATTCGAAATCGGCCTGAATCTGCTCCGGGCGCATCCGCGCCAGATCGACCACGTCGCCGATCAAGCCCCGCAATTCGACCACGCGCAGGATACTGCGCCGCACCATGCGCTGCTGCTTTTCATTCAACTCTCCCGCATAACCGCCGAGGATGGTTTGCAAGTAATTCTCAACGGCGGCCAGCGGCCCGCGCAGCTCGTGCGAGACGATGGACAGAAAATACGTGAGCGTGTCGGTGGCATGCCGATACCGATCGCTGATCAACGCGGCCTGCATGTGCATCACTTTGAAGCCCGCTTCGGGATGCGTCCGTAAGTAAGCGCGCAGCGGCGCTCCATCGACCGCGATCACGCGCGCCGGTTCGAGGCACACTGCCGAAGTCGCATAGGTGTACGGCGGGGTCAGCGTCGAGAAGCCCGCCATCTCACCCGGCTCGACGTAGGCGATCGTCGCGTTGCGCGGCGTCGAATGCCGCCCGATCTGAATTTTCTTTTCCAGCGCTAGTTTGCCGCGTTCGACGATGACCATGATCTCAGCCGGTTCGCCTTCCAGCAGCACGGTATCGCCGTCGCGATAAGTCTCTTCGCGGCAAAACTCCGCAATGGCTGCCAGATCCGTCTCGGAGAGTTCACCGAAAATCTCCGAGCGGCGCAGCCGTTCAGCGGCAATTGATAACGGCGTGACTTTAAGCATGTACGCTCAACAATTTCTCGACGCGCCGGAGCAAATCATCCGGTCGGGCCGGTTTCTGGACGTAGTCCTGCACATCCATCGCCATGCCGGTTTCCAATTCGTAGCGCCGGCGGCTGGCATCTTCGACGACGGTCGTGAGCACCAGGATCGGCACAGCAGCATAGCGCGGCTCACTGCGCATCTCGCGGATCACGCCCCAGCCGTCCATACGCGGCATCAACAGATCCAGGATCAAGAGATCCGGCACTTCTTTGGCAACGAGCGCCATACACTTCTTACCATCGGGGGCGGTGGCCAGCCGATAGGGTTGCGATTCCAGGATAGTCGTGATACCTTCGAGAATGTCGGGGTCATCGTCGACGATCAGAATATAGGGTTGATGTCCCATGATTGCCCTTCCTATTCCAGATGCACTTGTAGGGAAGATTTCTATATCTGCCCTGCGGTGGCGAGTATAGCAACTCGCCCTACTGCCATGTCGTTACTCACTTACCTTTTCGTGCGATCCGTTGAGCCTGAGCGGATTGGGACCCAGGCGTTCAATCTCTGCGGTCAATTCGGCGGCCGACCACGCAAACTGCCCGCCCATCGCCGATGACAGATTGATCATCTGCACGCGGCGACCTTCCAGACCGATCTCTTCCAGCAGCTTCTGCGCGTATTCAATTCGCCGGCGAGCGTTGAGATTACCTTCCAGGTAATGACAATCGCCTTCCAGACAGCCCGCCACCAGCACGCCGTCGGCGCCATCCTCAAAAGCGCGCAGCACATAGACCACGTCGAGCTTGCCGGTGCACGGTAACTCGATCACCTTGATCGACGTGGGATACTCCAGGCGCATCGCACCGGCCAGATCGGCCGCGGCATACGCACAGTAATGACAGCAGAAAGCCACGATTTCGGGCTTGAAATGATCAGACGTCATCGCTGTACCTCGATCTGTTCAACCGGAATGAAACTACTCACGTGGGATGTTTCGCCAAACAACGCATCGACCTTATTCAACGTCTGGGCGTCGGTGTAGTGCATCAATTGAATCGCTCGCGCCGGGCATTCTGAAGCGCACGTGCCGCAGCCCTGGCAGATGGCCGGCTCGATGTACGCCGCCCCGACAATATTTCCGATGCCCGTGAAATTGCTACGCACCTTGGGCACATCATACGGGCAGATGCGCACGCAAGTGAGACAGCCCGTGCACTTGAGCGGATCAACCACGGCGACCCGCGCATTGCTCAGCATCGACTCCTGCGCCAGAATGCGCGCGGCGCGCGAAGCCGCGGCCTGCGCCTGCGCGATCGTCTCATCCAGGAACTTCGGATAGTGCGCGAGGCCGGCCATGAACACGCCTTCCGCCGCGAAATCGACGGGGCGCAGTTTGACGTGCGCTTCGAGGAAGAAGCCATCCATGTCCACAGGTACTTTGAGCAACGTGCCCAGGCCGCGTGCTCCAGGTGATGGAACGATGGGCGTGCTCAGCACGAGCAGATCGGGATGCAGTTCCAGATCGCGGTTAAGGACCGGTTCGTGAACCCGAATGATAATTTCGGATTTCGGATTTCGGATTGCGGAATCCCGATCACTGATCACCGATCCCTGATCCCTGATCTCCACCTCCGGCTTGTGATCGAAATCGAAATGGATGAAGCGCACCCCGGCCCGTCGCGCTTCCGTATACAGCCGTTCCTTGAAGCCATAGGTGCGGATGTCGCGATAGATGATCGTGACGTCGGCCTGCGGATTCAATTCTTTGATCTTGAGCGCATTCTTGAGCGCCGTGGTGCAGCACAGGCGGCTGCAGAATTTCTCGGCCGGGCCAACACATTGGATCATGACGATTGATTTTTGATTTTGGATTTCTGATTTTGGATTGGCCAGAAACGACTCGAACTCCAACTGGGTCATGATGCCCGGATGCTGACCGTATTTGTACTCTTTGCCTTTGTATTCGACGCCGCCCGTGGCGACGATCGTCACACCGTGGCCTACTTCCTGTATCCTGCCTCCTGCATCCCGCAACTTGCTCGTGAAGTTGCCCTTGAAGCCGCCCATGACGATCAGCTCAGTGTTCAAATGCACATCGATCAGCGGATGCTGCTCGACCTTCGCCACGATTTTTTCCAGATAGCTCTGCGGCGTTAGCGTGGTTCCGTCTCCGTGCAACGGCGCAAAATAACGCAGCTGGCGCAGATTGCCGCCCAACGCTGCGGCGCGTTCGATCAGATGGACGGGGAAGCCCTGATCGGCCAGGGTGAGCGCCGTCGTCATGCCGGCCGCTCCTCCGCCGATGACGAGCGCCGCCTTGTTGATCGGCACCAGCGAGGTCTTCAACGGTTCGAGGCGCAGCGCGCGCGCGACGGCCATGCGCACCAACGCCTGCGCTTTCACGGTGGCCCCGTCCCGATCGCCCGCATGAATCCACGAACACTGATTGCGGATATTCGCCATCTCGAACAAATAGGGATTGAGACCGGCGTGGCGAATCGCATCCTGGAAGAGCGGTTCATGCGTGAGCGGCGTGCACGAAGCCACCACCACCCGATTGAGTTCCAGCGCCTTCACCTGATCGATGATGTGCGCGATCGTGTCTTGCGAGCAGGTGTACAAGTTGTCTTCGGCATGCACCACACCGGGCAGGGTTCGCGCATACTCGGCCACCGTGGGCACATCCAGATAGCCGCCGATGTTGGTGCCACAGTGACAGACGAACACGCCGATGCGCGGCAGCTCATGGACCACATCGCGTTCCGCTGGATAGGTTTGAACACGTGCCAGCGTGTTCCGTGCCGGATAGAGGATCTGCGCCACCGCGGCGGCCGCGCCACTCGCTTCGATCACCGATTCCGGAATGTCCTTCGGTTCGCGGAATGGCCCGGCGACGTAGATGCCCGCGCGGCTGGTCTGCAACGGATCGAACAACGTGGTGTGACAGAAGCCGTATGGATCGAGCTCAACCCCCAGGTTATGCCCCAGCTTCTTGACGGACTCGGAAATCTCCATGCCCACCGACAGCACCACCAGATCGAACTCTTCCTCGATCAGTTTGCTCGACCCTTCATACGGTGCGGCATAACGCACCCGAAGATTCCTGGTGATCGGATCTTCTTTCACATCGCTGAGACGACAGCGGGTATATTTCACGCCGTACTTCTTCTCGGCGCGTTGATAGTATTCTTCATAGCCCTTGCTGAAGGCCCGCGTATCCATGAAGAAGACCTGGCACGCGACGTGGCCGTGGCCGTTGCCAGAACGCTCCTCGGCCAGCGCATGCTCGATCGTCATGATCGCTTCCTTGGCCGCGTACATGCAGCACACCGACGAGCAATAGTCGTGGCTCTGATCGCGGCTGCCGACGCACTGCAAAAAAGCGATGCGTTTGGGCTTGGCGCCATCGGCGGGACGCTGCACATGCCCCATGGTTGGGCCGCTGGCCGACAGCATGCGTTCGTATTGCAGCGAGGTCACCACGTTCGGGTAACGTCCCAGTCCGTATTCTTCCGACAGATGCGCTTTGTAGACTTCGTAACCCGGCGCGAGGATGACGGCCCCGACGTTGATCTTTTCTTCGCGCGCGATCATGTTGTGATCGATCGCATGGGTGCCGCAGGCGAACGTGCAGCTCATACACTCCGAGCAAATGCCGCAGGCGAGGCAGCGCGCGGCTTCTCTTTGCGCCGATGGATCATCGTAGCCCCCTTCGACCTCCACGAAGTTATTCAGGCGTTGCTCGACCGGCAGTTCGGGCAGTGGCACCCGCGCCTGACGTTTGATCTCGCCCCGCGCGACACGCGCCTCGATTTCGGGGCGGGATAAACGCACGACTGGCAGTTGAGGCTGAGGCGGCGGCTCGAGATGTTCGCGCTGCAAATAGCGCAGGATCGATCGGGCGGCGGTATGGCCGCTGTGCACCGCTTCGATCACGAACGCCGTGCCCGACACACTATCGCCTGCGGCAAAGACACCTTCCCGTGTCGCCGCCAGCGTGTTGGGATTCACCGCGATCAACTTGCGGCCCGTCAAGCCCACGCCCGCATCGTCGGGGATGAAGGCGAGACCCGCGCGCTGCCCTACCGAGAAGATCACGGTATCGCATTCGATGACGTGTGTGGAATTTGGCACTTTTTCCACGTTGAGGCGTCCCGTCTCGTCGAAGCTAAATGAAGCCACGCGCAAGCACTCGACGCCGCGCACATGGCCGTGTTCGTCGCTGAGGATGCGTTCAAAGGTGCGGCCCTCATGCCAGACAACACCTTCTGCTTGCGCGGCTTGCACCTCCCACGCATGCGCCGGAATCTTAGCGCCGCTTTCGAGACACGCCATCTCGACGTGACGACCCAGCCGCACGGCGCTGCGGGCGCAGTCGATGGCGACATTGCCGCCGCCGAGCACTAGCACTCGTTTACCCAATCGTGCATCGTACCCGTCGCCTTCTGCCTCCTGCATCGTGCTTCCTGCCTCTTGCATCCTGCTTCCTGCGTACTTCCCCAGTCGCACGTCGCGCAAGAAATGCGTATTGATGATCACGCCCTCAAGGTTCGCACCGGGAATCGGCAGGCGAATACCTTCATGCGCACCGACGGCGATCAGCACGGCGTCGAAGCCCGCGTTGAAGATGTCGTCGAGGTTGTCGATACGATGATTCAAACGCAGGTCAACACCAAGATCGACGATGTCCTGCACTTCACGTTCGATGATGTTTGTCGGCAAGCGATATTCCGGCACGCCGAGGCGCAGCATGCCGCCGGCCACCGGCGTCGCTTCGAAGACGGTCACGCCATAGCCCTCGCGCACCAGGTCTTGCGCCGCCGTCAAACCGCACGGCCCCGCGCCGATGATGGCGACGCGTTGATCGAACCGTCGCGGGAGAGGCTCAATCGGTTGGCGCGGTAGCGCGTAGACTTTATCGGTCACAAAACGCTTGAGGGCGCGGATGTTGATCGGTTCGTCCACGAGTCCGCGATTGCAGGCTGTCTCGCAGCGATGATTGCAGATGCGGCCGCAGATGCCGGGGAAAGGATTGTCCATCTTGATCACGCGCAGTGCATCCTGCCAACGGCCTTCGCGAATCAACGCGATGTAACCCTGCGCGCGCTGACCGGCCGGACACGCATCACGACAGGGGGCGATGCCGCGCTTCTCGATGGCGTAAGCATTCGGCACGGCCTGGGGATAGAGTTTGTAGGCCGCATGACGTGGCGCGAGTGCTTCGTTGAAGGTGTCGGGGATAATCACCGGACAAACCTTCGCGCAGTCGCCACATCCCACGCATTTACTCAGATCGATGTAGCGCGGCTGATGCTGTAAACGCGCCACGAAGTCTCCCGCCTGTCCCGCCACGTCGAGGACTTCGGTGTTGGTCATGATCGTGATGTTGGGATGGCGGCCCGTCTCGACCAGGCGCGGCGAGATGGTGCACATCGCGCAATCGTTGGTGGGGAAGGTCTTATCGAGCTGCGCCATGTGCCCGCCGATGGCGGACTTGGTTTCGACCAGATACACCTTGAAGCCCTGCTCGGCCAGATCGAGCGAGGCCTGCATCCCGGCGATGCCGCCGCCGACGACCATGACGGCGCCAATGGGTGGTTTGTTGGTGGAAGGATCAGTAGTTTCGATCATAGCGTTTCGATAGTGATGACGAGTGATGAGTGAATTTGACATACGAAATTCTTTGCACTACAATGCAGTGCAAAGGAGTGAAGACGATGGAACACCAATTGACTTTGCGTTTATCCGCCGATCTGTCTGAGCGGCTTGACCTCGCGGCCAAGCGTCTGGCCCGCAAGCGATCGGATGTCGTGCGCCTGGCGCTTGAACAATTCCTGAGCGCCCAGGTTGAGACCCGCCCGATCGAGCAGGTGCGCGATCTGTTAGGCCGCGTCGAGAGCGGCTTGCCCGATCTAGGCCAGCGTCACCGCGAATACCTGATAAAGCGTGTGCGCGATGGCCGCTGAATTGCTGCTTGACACGGGCGCCTTCGTTGCATTGATCGACCGTAGTGAAGCGCGTCATGCGGATTGCGTCACCGTCCTTGAAAACTGGTCAGGCCCGATTGTCACCACTGAAGCGGTTTTGACTGAGACGTTGTATCTGGTCGGACCTGCCTGGCAGGCGCAACAAGTTTGCCTTGAATTCTTGTTGCGCGGCGCCTTCTTGTTGATCCCTTCATCTCATCAGAGTCTGCAGCGCGTCGCCACCCTGATGAAGAAATATCATGAGGTGCCGATGGATTTCGCCGACGCCACGCTCGTGGCGTTGGGCGAAGACCTGCAGACGAACCAGGTCTTTACTCTCGATCGCCGCGGGTTCACGGTATATCGGCTGCCGGGCAAGAAGACCTTTCACCTCCTCCCGTAGATCGAGCGAGGCCTGCATCCCGGCGATGCCGCCGCCGACGACCAGCACGGCGCCGATGGGTTGTTTGTTGGTTGAAGGGCAGTCCGCATTCCAAATTCCCCGTTTCCTTTCAACAGATTCGGTCCCAACTCGCGGATTCGCTCCGTCATCGTCTTGGCTGCGTTCGCAAAGGCCAGCGCCACCAAAATGCGGTAGCGGGGAGAAGAACGGATGTTTGTCTGGGGGAGAATCGCTGTCGTGACTCACGGCGATCCTCCGTATTGAGAAGTTGGAGAACAGGAAAATAGACGACAGGTTAGATCAACGTCAGCAGAAACGTTGGAGAGAAATGCACCAGAAGCATGAAGGGTAGTGATTTGTAGAGGATTACCAGTGTTGGGGCCGAGCGCGGCACGCAATCCACCGATGCCGCCGCCAATTATCATGGCCGCAGCAACCGGCGCTTTGCGAAGATGTCCTGCTCTAAAAGCGGACATCGCGCTACCTCCCTGCTATTGATGCTGCATGAAAAGCGCGATGTCTCCTGGAACCACTTGGCTGACTTTATTATAAGGTGGATTTCTATTATTAGTCAATTATGAGAAAGTTTTCACAAGGCGAGGAGGCATTTGACTGTGCTTTGAGTTGGGCTATACTGAATCACAGAGATAGGCCATTGATCAAGAAGGCGCTCAACTAAATATCCTCGCAGACGTCAATACCTTCGCCAATTGTTGAGGCGATAT
>PMCF01000367.1 GCA_003154115.1 Anaerolineae bacterium | reverse complement strand
TTTCCCGGCCTGCGCGTCGGCCAGCCCGGGTTCGATTTCCTGAGCCAAGTACTCCGCCTGTTTGTCCGGATCGGCTTTGGCGGGCAGCATGCCCACTTTGCGACAGCGCAGCCCCAGCTGCGTCATAAACTGCCGCACCTGGGTCGGACTGCGCTTGATCCCGGTCAGATGCTCGATCTCGGCCTGGGCTTTCTTGATCGTCGCCACTGGCTTATCTCGAAAATGCGCTTCCAACGTGGGGGCCTGGGGTTGCAACGCGCTGGTCGGACGTAGCTGTGCAGCACCTTCAAGCCCTCGACGCCCCCGGTTTGGTACAACCCAAAGTAATCAAAAACGCATTTTATGCCCGTGGGCAGTATAAATTCCAGTCATTCATGGCCGCCAAATTTGTCAAGCTAACCTGCTTCTCCCAATTTGCGCAGCATCTTCATCGGCATAGGGTTGATCATCATCGCCACGCTGCTGCTGTGTTCACTCGGCGATGTGCTCAAGACGATCGGCACGCCATTTCTCCTCATTCCCAGCGCGTTGGGGCTGATCCGCAACGTCGGGCCGGAAGACGTGATTCCCCTCGATCTGGCGAATTCGCCTACGACGATGTGGCTGCCTGAAGCGGGTACCTACGCCGTCTATGTCGACGACGTCGATCTGTTATCGACCACCGACACATTGATCGAGAGCAAAGCGCATCCCTGGCTTAAGGTGAAAGCGACGGACACCGGCGAAATCATCACCGCCAATTTTATCGAGCGCGGCCTGCGGTTGTATGACACACCCTTTGCCAAAGGCCGCCCGGTGATCAACTTTACGATCGCGCGGGCCGGCACTTACGAGTTGACGTATCCACGGCGTCACCTCAAGGTTTCGATTGTCCCGGATCATACGACGAGCCATGAGACCCTGTTGACCTTCATCTATCTGGTTCAGATCGTCCTCAGCGCGGGCCTGGTCGTGTTCTGTTGGCGGCGGCGCAACCATCAAGAGCGCGCGGCGGCCAAAGAGCGGCAGACGGCCTGGATCAAATGCGCCAATGTCTACTGGGGAAACCGCGCAACTCAACAGCGCGACGAGCAGCAAAAACGCGACTCGAGGTAACGGCGCAACGGCAGAGGATCTTTCAGCCTCTGTACGGCGAGATGCTCGCTTGCGTGTGGCACATGGGGCTTGACGCCCATCGATTCCGGGGTACACTGTCGTCGCGAGCATCTTCACAGACAGAGAGCAGGCGAGCGATGTTTGAACCCAAATCAGAATCTGTGCCGGCCGCGCTGCGCGACACCTACGCGGTGATCACCGGCTTAACCGATGCGTTTTGCCAAGAGCATCTTACCGACGAATATGCCACCTTGTGCCGCCAGTTGACGGCCGCGCTGGCCCGTAAGCGACCCTCGCCGCTGGTGCGTGGCAAGCCCGAGATTTGGGCCTGCGCCGTGGTCTACGCCCTGGGCACCGTGAACTTCTTGTTCGACAAAAGCCAGTCACCCTACCTGCGCGCCGATGAACTGTGTCAGCGTTTCGGGGTGAGCCAGAGCAGCGGCGCCAATAAAGCCAAAGTGATCCGCGATCTGTTTGACATGGGCCAGATGGATCCGAATTGGTGCTTGCCCAGTCAGATCAGTCAGAACCCGATAGCTTGGCTGATCGAAGTAAATGGCCTGATCGTCGATGCCCGTACGATGCCGCCCGCGCTTCAGGCTGAAGCCTATCGGCTGGGACTCATCCCCTATATTCCGGCGCAGGGTCAACCGGCCAGCATTCAAACTAAACCGGCCCATGACTGATCTGCTCGCTCAACTGGCTCAACCCGGCGATCGCTGGGAAATAGCGGGCCGCCCGACCATCTCCGATAACAACACACTGCCGCTTGATCCGTCCTGGGATATTCTGCTGGATGCCGACGAGGCGGTGTCGCTGGCCGCTTCACCGCCTGATAGACAAGCCATTTCGGTTCGGTACGATCCGGATCGGCATGCGCTGATCGGTCAGGGACTGGGCGGATTGATGTTGCGTGGCGGCAACACCTCATACTACCTGGAGTTGGTGACAACTTCGCCACTGCAATTTCGACTGGTCGTTGAAACGGATCTTCCCCCTGCGCTGCCCGCTGAAGTCACGACCGAACGCGGTGTGCCGCTGGTTTTCGCACCCGATGAGCTGATCTGGCTCGATCGAGCGCCGGCCTCCTACCCCACGTTCGACCTGAGCCGCCGTGCGGCCCGCTTCGCCACCTCCGTCGGCTTTGATAACTTAATCAGCTTGCCCATGCTGCACGAGGTCGAGCTGCTGCCCCATCAGCTGAAGACCGCCCTAACCGTGCTGCGCCGCTTCCGGGGACGCGCGCTGCTGTGTGATGAAGTGGGGCTGGGCAAGACCGTCGAGGCCGGCATGATTTTGCTTGAACTGCTGATGCGCAAGCTGGCCCGCCGGGTGCTGATCCTCACGCCCTCCTCGCTGGTCGAGCAATGGCGCGGCGAGATGAGCCGCAAATTCGGGCTGGACTTCATCACCTACGACGATCCGCTGTTCAAAGAGCGTGGCAGCGCGGCCTGGTCTTCGTTCGATCGCATCCTCGCCTCGTATCACACCGCCAAGCGCGAGCCGCATCGCTCAGCCATTACCGAACAGGAGTGGGACGTCGTCATCGTCGACGAAGCCCACCACTGCCGCAATCGCACGACGCTCTTGTGGAAACTCGTCAGCGCGCTGCACAAGAAATACGTCCTGCTGCTCACCGCCACGCCCATCCAGAACAACCTCGACGAGCTGTACAACCTGGTGACGTTGTTGCAGCCGGGTTTGTTGAGTACCGCCAAACGCTTTCAACACCAGTTTGTCGATCGGCATGACAAGCTGCTGCCGCGCAACCTCGATCAACTTCACGCGCTGCTGGCCGAAGCGATGGTGCGCAACCGCCGCTCGAATGTCTCGGTGCGCCTCATGCGGCGCTATGCCCAAACGTTGCGGGTCGCGCCACTGCCGGTCGAACGCGCGCTGTATGATGACGTGACCCGCTTCGTCAAGGATCATTTGGCGCGGGAGGATTCGCCGCTGTCGCGCATGGCGTTGGTCACGCTGCAAAAGGAACTGGGCAGCTCGACCCTGGCGACCGCCGCGACCCTGGACCGGATCGCCACGGCGGACAAGCTGTCCGCTGACGAAGCGCAGGCGTTACGCGCGTTAGCCGATCGGGCCCGCGCCCCGATCGAGTCGGCGAAAGTCGCCCGGCTGATCGAGCTGCTGCACGACTTCCCTGATAAGATCGTCATCTTCACGCAATTCCGCCACACCCAGGATTTCTTACAGCACGTCTTGACGCAGGCCGGAGAATCGGTCGCACTCTTTCATGGCAGCCTCCCCCGCCTGGCGAAAGAAGAAGCCATTCGCGCCTTTCAAGGGCCGGCGCGCATCTTGCTCTCGACCGAGTCTGGCAGCGAAGGGCGCAACCTGCAATTCTGCCATGCGTTGTGCAATTTCGATCTGCCCTGGAACCCGATGCGGATCGAGCAGCGCATCGGGCGCTTGAGCCGCATCGGGCAAACGCACGATGTCTCCGTCTTCAACCTGGTCAGCGCCGGCACCTTCGAGGCGGAATTGCTGCATCTGCTCGAAGCCAAGATCAATTTGTTCGAGCTGGTCATCGGCGAGATCGACATGATTCTGGGCAACCTCGACGAAGAGCGCGAGTTCGAAGACATCGTGCTCGATGAGTGGCTGGCGTCCGCCGATGACGATCAATTCCGCACGCGCATGGACGCCCTGGGCAACCGGCTGATCGAGGCGAAGCAGACCTATCTCAAACAGCGCGACTACGACGATCGGTTGTTCGGCGAGCGCTTCGTGCCGGAAGGATAAGCGCCGCATGGCAACGAGTCCGCTGGAAGAATTCTTGTTGGAGTACGTCGAAGTGGCGGGCGGTCTGTGGCAGATCGTCGAGCCGCAGGTCTACGATGCGATGTTACCGACCGCCGTCGAGCAAGCGATCGACCTCACGACATCCGCCGGCGTGTTTCGTTTCACGCTCGATCCCGAAGCCATGCCCGATTACCCCACCGCCCAATTGATGGCCTTCGGCAATCCGCTGCTCGATCGTATCTTTGAACAGGCCCAATCGTTGGGACAAGTCGCCCGGGTCTATCTAACCGGCTTCAACTTGTCGCCGCACGATCTGCCCGCGACCGTGCGCCGCAGCCTGCAAGTCCCGCCGGGCGTCGAAGTTCGATCGGGGCCGCCGCGGGCCTATCATTTTGCGGCGGCGCTGTTCTGGTTTCAGGCCACGCTCATCAGCGACGAGAAGGTTCAGAATATTTTCGCGGTGGGGATCGATCGCTACTATGGCCGGTTGACGCGCACCCTGGAAGATACGCTCCGCAGCACGGCGCTGTCGGACACCCGATCGTATCCCTATCCCGATGCGCCCGGCCTGCCCGTGCGGCAGGCGTATCAGTTGGCGCGCGAAGAAGCGACGCACGCCGTCGCGGTGACGGCGCATTCACGCTTGACCGAGCTCCAGCAGTATCTTCAAAGTGAGACTCAGCGTCTGACGGGTTACTTCACCGATCTGCGCGCCGAACTGGCCGATCGGCAAGCACGGGTGGCCGCCAAAGGCGATGCGGCCGCACCGTTTGAGGCACAGCGGCAGGCGCTCGATCGGGAAGAGCAGGCGCAGCTCGCCGACCTGCGCCATAAGCTGGCGTTGCGCGTCCAGATCAGATTGCTCAACGTGCTGCATGTGATTCAGCCTAAATTGCGGATGCGCGTGCAGCTCGTCCCGGCGCAGGGAATCGGCGGTGAGATCGAAGTCGTGTTCGATCCGGCGCTGCAGAAAGTGGAAGCGACCGTCTGCCCGGACTGCGCGCGCCCGACGTTGGCGCTGGCGTTGAAGCGTTCCGGCCAGGTGGTGTGCCCGACGTGCGCGGCGGTGTCACCCGTGCCGCGCAGGGCTAAGAGTAGTTGAGCAGGAAAAGAACAGGAGGTGAGTTTTGTCCAAGCCTGCCAGCGGCGCATGTTTTGGCACAGGTCGTGATTCGCTGGTGATCAGCCAACGAGCAACTTCATGTCTGTTTGCCATGCTATGTTGATCGCATGTGCTCAATGATCCATGCTGGCCTGATCGCTTCTTGTTCTAATTTCAACCCCCGCCTGAGCAGATGTTCGATCAGCGGGTGCATATCGGCCAGGGCGGTGCGACGCAGCAGCCGATTCAAGTGGCGCACGTCGCCTGAAGTGAGCGGCTGCGCCCACCGGGCATAAGCTTCGAGCGTTGGGATGTCCATGCCATAGGGCTGTGCGTGCCGATTGACTTGCTCGCGCAACTGGGCCAGGATATTTAGCCCGCCGTAATCAATGTCGGCCCACACGTGCAGCGGCATTTCCGTTGGCAGGCTGCTCAACAGATGGCGGCACGCCGGTGAGGGGTTGCCCCATAAGCAGATCGTCGCAAACGAAGCGAGTGGAGGTTCTGAAACCTGTGTCAGGTTTTTGTGGCGGATGAGTTCATAAAAAGTCGTCTGATTCTCGACACAGATAATCTGTTCGGCTTCCACTCGCGCTGCTTGCATATGCTGCGCTTGCGCGGCGGCTAAACCGACCGATGGATCAAATCCATCAAGCGGGATTATTTGCCCGGCCTCGTCGATCAACTGCCACGGGCCGTGCAGGTAAAGATGGGTGGGATTAGCCGTTAGATTCAGTTCGCGCAGCACCTCTTCATTTGACCAGTCATGCCAAGCGGCCTGGTGGCGGCGGGCCAGTGTGCACACCGCCCCGATCATTGTCTCAAAGCGTTTGCTGTCATTGAAGACCCGCACGCTGAACACGCGATACGGTGTTTCTTCGCGCACGTTGTCGAGTGCCGCTAAAGCGATCAGTAAATCGCGATTGAATTCAGCGTCAGTCAGGCTGAAGGGCGCGGATGACTTGTCGGCTTTAAGGTTATCGAGTGTGCGTTGGAGGGCGTCGAGCCGCCAATCGGCGAAGCGAAACCGTTCACCCAGCAGCAGATCGATCAACCGCGCACGCTGCGCCGCCTGGGGCGTGCGCAGCAGCAACGTGAAGATCGAAGCGGCGTGTTCCGGCACAAGGGCGACCGCGGCCAGCAAGTGGCCGGTTTCGCCCGGCAACCAGCTGAGTTTCAGCCAGCCCGCTAGTTCAAGTGCTTGCAACTGCTCGTTGGCGATTTGGCGCGGCACCGGATCGATCTGGCTGTGATAGCCCGGCAGCGGGAGCGTAGCGAGATCGCACCGAAGGGATTTATGAAGCGCGCGGTCGGTCGGCCCGCCGTAACGGCGTTCATACATATCGAGCAGCGTGTGCAGGCTGAGAGCGACATCGGGCGAGGGTATAAAGCTGGGCGTTGGCATGAGAAACGATCCGCTAATCGCGCGAATCGGCGCGAATTGTTCGATCTCTTTCGCGAAGGTCCGCGCGATTCGCGGATCGCGTTTTAACTTTGCGCTTCCATTCCAGTTTTTCGGCTGCGCCGAAGTTGATCAGGAGGCCCACTTCCAGGCCGGTGGCTTTGAGGTAGTTCAAGACCTGTGCTTCTTCGTGGGACGTCAGTTCGTTGAGGGCTTTGATCTCGACGATGATTTGGCCGTGGCCGACAAAGTCGGCGATGTAGAATTTTTCCAGGCAACGGCCTTTGTAAAAGATGCGCAGTTCCTTTTGCGACTCAAAGGGAATGCCGCGATCGGCCAGCTCGATCTCTAATGCCTCTTGATAAACCGCTTCAAAGAAGCCTGGCCCAAGTGTGTTGTAGACTTCCATCGCTGCGCCGACAATCGCATACACCTCATCTTTCAAAATTAGCTCTGCCATGTTGTCTCCTTTTTGATCCGCGAATCGCGCGAATCCTCGCGAATACTTCTGGTCCATTCGCGAGGATTCGCGTTACACTTGCCCTAGCGGGCAGTGCTAGGGTTCGCGGATCATGTCTTTGTCTTCAATCTCTTGCAGCAGCTCGGCTTTGTCGATCTCGATCACGAACGAGTGGTTGTTCTTGCGGACGACGGTGCGGACCGCATCGACGTGCGGCAGCAGCGCGCCGGACTTATCGGGCGGCGTGGCGAGCAGCACTTGCAGGCCGGCCTCGCGCATGAATTTCAAGGCGCTGGCGGTGCGGGCCGTGTCCATCTTGCTGAAGGCTTCGTCGAACATCGCCAGGCGAATCGTGTCTGAGGCGCGCGGTTGATTCAGCCGGTAGGCCTGCGCGAACGAAGCCGCCATCGCGACGTAGAACGGCGTGGTGGTTTCGCCACCCGATTTCTTGGCGTTGATTTGGCTGAGCAGCGCGCGATCACCGCCGGGGTAGTGAATGCGGATGTCGTACTGCAAATAATTGCGATAGTCCTGCAACTCGCGCAGCTCAACCGAAGCATCGCCTTCGTCTTTGGCCGTCAGCCGCTCGAACAGCATGTCCCAGCCCGCTTGATGTTTCTGTCGAAAATCCGACTCGAACAACGAATCGCCCAGGATCGACTGGCTATCCATGATCATGTCGTACACCTGCCGCAGCGAAGGCTCCGGCTTGGTGATGAACTCGAAGCGCTCGCCGCCAAAACGCAGGTCTTTGAGCGTGTCGTTGAGATAATCCAACTGCTGGCGCGCATCGTCGATCTGTTCGCGCAGGCGATGAATGAAGTTCTCGACGAGTTCCTGTTCGGCCAGGGCGCGCTGCCCGGCGATGCGCGTTTCGTATTGCGGCAATTCCGACTCGATGAACTTCTGGCGTTCTTGGGTATAGCGGGCGGCATCTTCATCGGCATCGTAACCAAAGTCGTACTTCAAACTGTAGGCCTGTTTGGTCTCGCGCAAGCGATCGCGGCTCTTGGACTCCGCGTTTTGATAATCACCCGCGTAACGCGTCGCATTTTGCAGCACCGTCTCTAACGGTTGCCGCTCGCGCCGTCGATCGTATTCCTTCGTGACCTCGTCGATCATGTCCTCGGCGTTTTCGATCGTGAGGAACTGCCGCGCGTCTTGCAGGATGGCCTCGATCGATTGTTCCAGCTGCGGGATGAGTTCGTGCTCGATCGTGTCCGCTTGCTTTTCGAGTGCGCCGATCTGTCGATCGATCTGGGCGGCTTGTTCCTGCACCCGATTGGTTTCCGCGCGCCAACGCTCCACTTCGGCTCGCAGTGATTCGATCGTGCGCGTATCCAATTGGGCCAGCTCGGCCTGCAGCGTTTCGAGTTGGGCCACGCGTTCGGGCAGGCGCTCGAGATCGGGCAAGAGGTTTTCCAGCTCGATGAAGCGGCGGACCTTATCCCGGGTCAAGGACAAGCGTTCGCGCAAAGCGGCGGATCGATCGTTGAGGGCGGTCAGCTGATCGGCCAGCTCGATCAAACGCGCTTCGCGTTGTTCGATCTGGCGCGGCAAGGCGCGGTCGCCGATGAACCAGCGGCGATAGGTGTGCGGGTTAAGATGACTGTCGGTGAAGTTGCGGCGCACGAAGCAATCGCGGGTGATGCCCATGCGCTGCTCGCGCAGCGCGGCGAGTGAATCGCATTTGACGTAGCCGCCTAAGATCAGATCGACGAAGGCGCGCGCAGCGGGATGTGGGGTTTGGACTTCAGCGGCGAGTGAATCCGGTGAAGTCGATCGGCGCGCAACCTGCTGCAAAATGCGCTCGGTGTCTAATAAAGCGACGCCGTGCAAATCGTCGCGCTGGCGCCGATCGCGATAGAGCCGCATGGCCGCAGCGTAATGTGCGGGCGGCACGAGCAGCGTAAAACGGTTATGGCCGAGCACGCCTTCGACCGCATCCTGCCACGCTTCGTCGGGAACTTGCAGCGTCGTGCACAGGAAGATAACTTCGTCGGCGTTGAGGCTGAGCTCTGTGCGCAACAGGCGCTGCAAACGAACGGCCTGCGGCGCTTCGGCTTCGTAACTCGCTTCGCGATCGCCGCTGCGCAGCTGGCGAATCTCGGCGTCGAGCTGTTCGGCTTCGACGCGCAACGTGCGAACTTGCTCGTCGAGCAGAGCGGCCTGGCGCGCATATTCCTGGCCGAGAGAGTCAAGGCTGGAGATGAGAGGCTGGACGCTTCGCGTGGAAGTTGAAGGCCGCGTAGCAAAATCATCCAGTGACGGTGGAACAGGCTGTTGATCGGCAATCAGGAGTTCACGTAGACGCCGGGCATCCTGTCCCTCGTGTTCAAGCATCGTTTTGACACGCGCCTCACGCTCACGCAAGCCGCGCAGTTCGATCTCAAGCGCGGCGATCTTTTCGCGCAGCGCTTGTTCGCGCCGCGCCACGACGTCGGTTTGCAGCGCGATCTGGGCGTCAAGCAAAGCGGCATTGGCACGTTTGAACTGTTCGGTCCATTCCTCGCGGTGCAGCCTGGCCCGACTCAATTGCAGGCGGGTTTCGTCGAGTTCGAGGCGGCGCGATCTCAAATCGGTCTGATGCGTATCGGCCTGGGCGCGGCGCTGAAGGTAGCCGTTGGTGATGCGCAGCCGGCGATGCTTCACCCGCTCTCGATCGAACTCCTCGATCTGATCGAGCGCGGCAATACGCTCGCGGACATCGGCCGCCAGGCTTTCGAAGTGGCGCAGTGTTTCGAGTTGGGCTTGCAGCGTTTTGACGTCGACCAGGTTTTCGTCCAGCAGATAGAGCTGCACGAACTCGCGGATGTTGGTGAGCGGGCTGAAGGCCAGGCCCTTGACGACCTTGGCCATAAAGGATTCTTTGAGTTGGCCGAGGCGATTGAGCAAGTGAAAGCGATAATCTTCGAGACGTGTAAAGACCTGAGCGCGTGCGCCAGACGGCAACGCGAAGTGTTCGAGGTGGCGTTTGAAAGCCCGCGTGTCGAACAATTGTCCCGGCGCTTTGAAGAACCACTCATCGTTCAGCGTGGCGTTGTGCACGATGAAGTAGGTCACATCGGGAGTGCGGCCATCGGCGTAGGCGTCGATCACCGCGCCGTGCGCGAAGAAGGTGTCATCGGGGTTGCGAAACTCCAGGGCGACGACGCTGGTCGTATCGTCACGCAGAAAGCGCTGGCCCTCAGTGCCGAGTTCGCCGCGCACGTAGCTGGCCAGGGTGCGTTTGCCGCCGCTGAGCGCCGCCTGATTGAACTTCACGTCGCGCTGTCCGCCGACCAACGCAAACTGCACCGCATCGAGAATGGTGGACTTGCCCACGCCGTTGACGCCAATGAAGTAAGTGGTGCCGTGGCAGGAGATGGTTGTATTCTCGAAGAGATGCCAGTTAACGAGCCGGATGCGGGTGAGGGCCTTCATGGTCGTTCTCAATTCGATCCGCGAATAACGCGAATCTTCGCTAATCCTATTCGCGCAATTCGCGCGATTCGCGGATTATTCATTTTCTTCAACATTGTCGTCTACGTTGCTATCAACCGCCTGATACTTGCGCAACCAGGCTTCCATGTCGTCGGCGCTCTGCACTGGCAAAATCAGGCGGATCGATCCGCGCAGGCGCAGGCGCGCTTCGGCCCGGTGCACGTTGATCGTCTTGCCGTCGAGCGTATCGATCAGGCCCATCGAGCGCAGACGGCGCAGCAACGTCTCGTATTGGGTCACGCCAAGATCGCGCGGCTTGCCCGTGATCGTGCGATATTCCTCGCGCACCTCGCCGAGCGTAACGACCGGATCGGTGGCGAGGCTGAGCCGCTCGACGCGTTCCTCGTATAGTTTGCGCAGCACGACGATCATCAGCGTTTCGTCGAGCCGATAGTGCGCGCGGCAGTAACTGAAATCAGATACGACTTGAAAGATGCGATGGTAATCGTCGTGCTTCAAGCTGAAGCCGGCCAATTGCAACAACGCTTCGATCACATCGCGGTATCGATGCACGAAGTAATAGTCGTCCTTGTCGGCGTCGATGTCCTGATACAGGAACGTTTGACCCAGCAGCCGGTTGACGACGCGCGGCAGATCACGTTTGGCTTTGTCGGGCAGGCCGGTCGGTTCGAGCAGAGTATCCGTGTTCATAGGTCATTGAGAAAGTGATGAGTGAGAACGAAATACGCAACACGCACTACGCAATACGTTCCAGCTGAAACGGCGCGACGAGATACGGCCCAATTTCAAGCGGCTCGCCCGCCATCGTTTCAACGCCATATTTCACTTCGGGATGATGGCTGTAGGCGAGGATGGTCGTGAGCCGCTGTAGATCGGCTAGCAATTCAGGCGGCAGATCGCCGACCGGGATCGCCCGGTGGCCGTTGAAGAAGCTCAACACGTAACGATTGATCTTGTCGGGCGTCAGCGCCTGCGTCACATCTTGCAGCGTGGCGCTGCGCAGCTCGGCAAATTCGCCGGGCGTTAGAGTGGGTGCGACGACGACTTCGGTCGTGAATGGTGCGCGGCGCTGTGGCGGCGTAAAGAAACTATGCGCGTCCGGCGCGCGGACGGGCTGCCATTGCAGGCCGGGCGTCTCGGCGGGCAGCTCGATCGCACCGTCGGCTTGCAGCGCTGCCAGCTGGCGGGCGAGCGACACCAAGCGGTCCTTGAACGATCCATCCACGCTGACTAGCTGATATCGAATCTGCCGCAGCGAGGTGCGCAGATACTGCGCGTGCCGCCGATCGATTTCTTCGATCAATGGATCGAGTCCCTCCAGCTGATCGATGATGAATCGAATGTAGCCATGAATCTCTTGCTCGGCCTGCGCGGGGGTGTGGCGGCCCTGTGCGGCGAGCTCGGCGGCGGTGCCAGTCAGCCAATCGGCGTTGCGCTCCCAAACGCGCAGCCTGGCGATGATGTCGCGTCGATAGCGCGACACGTGATCGGACGTCTTGAGCGCGTGATAAGCATGCCCCAGTGTTTGCGCATAATCGTCGAACTGGAGTTGCAACAGCTCGGCCGGGCTGCGTCCGCGTGTGGCGCGTTCGATGTAACGCCGGATGTTGTGGTTGAGTTCGCTCAAGCCGCGCACGACCTGCCGCACGTTTTCGTATGTCTGAGTGATCGCCAATGCGGGCGAGAAATCTTTGTTCTTGTTGGCAATGACCAATTGATGCGCCGTATACAATTGGCCGGTGAATTCGCGTGGCTTCTGTTCTTGAATCGAGCGCAGCGCTTCGAGGAGGGTGAAGGCGTAATCGGGCAGGATGATGGTCTCGGAGTAATCGGCGTGCTGCTCGCGCTCGATCCAGCCGGTCTCGGCTAGACGGCGCAGCAAATAGCTGGCGTAATCCTGCTCAGTCAGCTGCCCCGTGATCGATCCGCTTTCAGCGTCGTCGTCGCGCTCGATCATTTCGGCGGCGACTTCATTTTCGGCGTCGACGCTGCGCAGATAATCGACGATCTCGCCGATCGCCGCTTCGCGGGTGAGGCCAAACCGATTGAACTCTGCCAGCCCGTAGAGCCGCAAGAGGATCGCCATATAGTGGCGCTGCAAAGTGGTGCCCTGCGTGCCAAACGGGTTGAAGAGGTTGGGGGGTAAAACGTCAAACGGATTGGCTGTCGCCATCGTGATTGAGTTCCCACTTCAGGATGTCTTGTGGTTCACACTTCAATGTCTTACACAGCCGGGCCAACGCGTCGAGATCGATATACCGCGCTTCGCCGGCATCCAATCGATACACGAGATCTTTGGGCACTTCGGCCAGCGCAGCCAGTCCACGCAGCGATTTGCGTTCGCCCGTCGCGGCTTGCTGTTTGCCTAACAAAACTGTAATTCGACCCGCTGTAGTGATTTGCGCCATATAGAACACGTGTTCTCTTGATGTCGTCAGTATACGGTAAAACAGCCGGTCTGTCAAGATATTTGTCAGTCTGCTGCGACAACTGGCGCACTGGTTGGAAAATGGGCAGTCAAATTCGTGAGAGGAATTAAAAACACCTCAAATCAGATGATGATTTGAGGTGTTCTGAGGAAGCAAGAGAAGGGCAATGGGACAACTAATCGCCACCCGAAACAAGCGATCATGTCTTCTTAGTTTTACGCCGCTCGCGTTGGTAGCCGGCCCATTCAGTGTGCTTGAGTTGATAGGGCTGACCGTTTTCGTCAAAGATGCGCTTACCGCGACCGCCGCCGTGAGATTGATAAACTGCTACACAATATGCCACGTCGGCTGAATCCATCTCTGCGCCGTAGCCTTCTTTAAGAAGACGAATATAACCTCGCTTAACCCATGTGCGAAAAGTATCTGCGCGAATTCCATATAGCTGCGCTGCCTGCGGCACAGTAATCGATTGTCCGCGCAGATGCTCAAACTTCTCACGTGTAATGACTTGATCGAGTTCGCTTTCAGCCACAGCAACAGTCCCATTCAGCTTAACTGCACTGATATTACCACTCTGCAATGAGGTAGCGCTGATCTTCAGCCGTTAGCGGCCTGGGGAAGGGGAACATATTGTTCAATCTGGACTGCCATATGAACTCCCCAATACTGTAACTAATCTGAAAGCGAACACGAACATTCAAAGTGGTGGCGACAAGATTTGAACTTGTGACCAAGGGCTTATGAGTCCCCTGCTCTACCACTGAGCTACGCCACCGTAGTTTTGAGTAAAACATTTCAAGCGTTTAAGCGCTACCGAGGCGATATTCTAGCAGACAAAATCGCCCCACGCAAGTGGCGCGGTTTTATTTCATACTAGCGGAGAGCACGATGCCTTACAAAAACGAATCGGAGTTCATGTTATCAGCAAGTTTCGGGAGAGTCGGCTATGGGAAACTAGTACACTGAAAGGGACATTAAAGAGCAATGAGATTGCTATCCGATATGGTGACAGCAAACGCGGTGACGTCAACACCGTGGATAATCGCACATCATCGGCATGATTCTCGGTGCGCGAGATGGCTGACTTCCGGGTGTGTAACCGTCGCGCCATTTCTTCCTGCATCGGCCCCGCTTCTTCACGTGCCTGCCGCAAGATAACGCCGATCTTAAACTCGGTATAGCCCGCGTCAAAGTTCTTGGCAAAAGCCTTGTCGCGGTAAGTTCTCGTTGGAATATATACTTCACACGGGCATAAATTGCGCTTTTTCA
>PMCF01000453.1 GCA_003154115.1 Anaerolineae bacterium | reverse complement strand
GACGGCTTCCTCACGCCGTTCAAAGTAAGGCAGATCACCACCTCGCTCGACGAGTACGTCTACACCTCCGATGACACGCTCATCGAAGGTGAGATCGAGCGCGGCAAGCAGTACATCGAAAGCGACTTCAACCGCATCATCGAAATTAAGGAACGCGAAGCGCACCGTGTGAAACTGTTTATGGGCCTGATCAACCAACACGAGAAAACGCTGGTGTTCTGCGCCACGCAAGATCACGCGCTGGCCGTGCGCGATCTCATCAATCAAATGAAGACCGGCAGTGACCCGTACTATTGCGAGCGCGTGACGGCCGATGATGGCGCGCTGGGCGAGCAGCATTTGCGCGACTTTCAGGACAACGAGAAAACCATNNATCATCGGGCGCGGCACGCGGCTGTATGATGGCAAGGACTACTTCACGATTTATGATTTCGTGCAGGCGCACCATCACTTCAGCGATCCGGAGTGGGATGGCGAACCAAATCCGCCGGAAGAACCAGAACCACCCGATTATCCCATCGCGCCCCGCCAGCCCACCAGCGGCACCCGCGAGGAACCTGCATCGTATGGCCGCCCGCCCAAAATCAAAATCAAACTCGCCGACGGCAAAGCCCGCGCCATTCAACACATGGTCGTCACCACCTTCTGGCATCCCGACGGCACGCCCATGACGGCTCAGCAATTCATGGAACTGCTCTTCGGCAAGCTGCCGGAGTTCTTCAAGAGCGAAGAGGAATTGCGCGCCCTGTGGTGTACTCCGGCCACCCGCGCCGATTTATTACGCCGCCTGACCGAGAAAGGCTTCGGCCCGGAGCAGCTAAGCGAAATGCAGCGCATCATCGACGCGGAGAACAGCGATCTATTCGACGTGCTGGCCTATGTGGCCTACGCGCTGCCCACCGTCAGCCGCGCAGCGCGCGCCACGACGGCGAAGGTTGAGATCAGCACGCACTTCACCGCCAAACAGCAAGCCTTCATCGATTTCGTGCTGGCGCAGTATGTGCAGGTGGGTGTGGAGGAACTCGCGCCGGACAAGCTCGCGCCATTGCTGCGGCTGAAGTACCACAACGCCCTCGCTGATGCCGTAGCCGACCTCGGCCAACCCGACGAGATTGGCAAAGTGTTCGTGGGCTTTCAGCAATACCTCTATCGACCGCCCATCGCGGCCTGATCGATGGCCAAACTCAAACTCGATATTTCCAAACCATGCTCGCTTTAACCCCCGAGGTCTTTCTTCCTCCTGAACGCTTCCACCGACACGTGACATTTGTCAATTGCCTTATCACGCATCTTGTCATACACTAAAGGAGCCCTTAATCCCAATTCCCCACGGAGGCTAAACCATGAGCGACGGTATCGATTTTGCACTGACCAGCGAGCAGAAGATGTTGCAGCAATTGGCCCGCGACTTCGCGCGGAATGAGATCGCCCCGGTTGCCGAGCACTACGATCGGACGGCTGAATTCCCGCTGCCCATCATCGAGAAGGCGCGGCAAGCGGGCTTGATCAACACGAACATCCCCATGGAGTACGACGGCGGCGGCGCGTCGCTGGTGGAAGAGGCGGTGGTGTGCGAAGAGCTGGCGTGGGGGTGCACCGGCATCAGCACGACGATCATGATCAACAATCTGGCCGCCATCCCGATTATTGTGGCCGGCACCGAGGAGCAAAAGAAAGAATGGCTGGGTCGCATGACGGGCGGACAGCTCGGCGCGTATGCGGTGACGGAGACCGCCGCTGGGTCGGACGTGGCGGGTATGCAGTCCACAGCGACGAAGAAAGGCGACGAGTACGTCATCAAGGGCAGCAAGACCTTCATTAGTAATGCCTCGCATTCGCAGTTCTTCGTGGTGTTCGCCTATACCGACAAAGTCGCTAAGTACAAGGGCATCAGCGCCTTCATCGTGGAGCGCGATCGACCCGGCTTCAGCGTGAGCAAGAAGTTCGATAAGTTGGGCCAACGCGCCTCAGACACAGCTGAGATCACTTTCGATGACGTGGTCGTGCCGGAAGCCAATCGGCTGGGCAAGGAAGGCGATGGCTTCATGATCGCGATGAAGGTCTTCGATCGATCACGTCCGACGGTGGCCGCTTCAGCCGTCGGGTTGGCGCAGCGCGCCTTGGATGAAAGCGTGAAGTATGCCAAAGAGCGCACGACGATGGGCGTGCCGATCATTCAACATCAAGGCATCGGTTTCATGCTGGCCGACATGGCGATGAACGTCGAAGCGTCGCGGCTGTTATCTTTGAAAGCGGCGTGGCTCGTCGATCAGGGTCAATCGAATACGAAGTTCGCCGCGTTTGCCAAAGCCTTTGCGGCCGACTCGGCGATGAAGGCCGCGACGGATGCCGTGCAGATCTTTGGCGGTTATGGCTTCATGAAAGAGTACCCCGTGGAGAAGTTGATGCGCGACTGCAAGGTCTTCCAGATTTACGAAGGCACCTCGCAGATTCAGCGCACCATCATCATGCGCGAGTTGATGAGATGACCCCCCACCCCGCGCTCGCAGTATATTGAACACACCCAGACCCAATTCATTTCTACGGAGGCACCAGCAATGCAGATCAGTACCATCCTTGCGACGAAAGGCAGCACCGTCGTTACCGTCACCCCCGATCAACTCGTGCGCGAAGTCGTGGCGCTGTTGGTGGATAAGCACATCGGCGCGGTGGTGGTGATCAATGAGATCGGCCGCCCCGTGGGCATCGTGTCGGAACGCGACGTTATGCGTGAACTGACGCAGAACGAGCAGGTTCTGAGCGAACCCGTCAGCCGCGTGATGACCAGCGACGTAATCATCGCGCGCCCCGGCGACGACATCAAGGCCGTCTCCAAGACCATGACCGTCAGGCGCTTCCGCCATCTGCCCGTGATGGATCATCACGAGCTGGTCGGCATCATCTCGATCGGCGACGTGGTCAAAGCGCAGCTCGACGAGTACGAGGGCGAGATCGAAGCGCTGCAGACGCGCGTCGAGAAGGGCTAAGCGCCATGACTGTCGGAACTGAACCTCGACCGCTGCGCGTGGCAATTTTTGGATCGGGTCCCGCGGCCTTTTATGCCGCCGAGCATCTGTTCAAGCAGAAGCAGTTTGTCATCGATGTGGATATGTTCGATCGGCTGCCGGTGCCCTTTGGGTTGGTGCGCTACGGCGTCGCGCCCGATCATCTGAAGATCAAACAGGTGACCAAGGTCTTCGACAACATCGCGGCCAATCCGCGCTTTCGCTTCTTTGGCAATGTCGAGTTTGGCAAAGACGTGAAACTGGCCGAACTCAAAGAATACTATCACCAGATTTTCTTCGCGACGGGGGCGCAGTCCGATCGGCGCATGGGCATCCCCGGCGAAGATCTGACGGGCAGCTATCCTGCCACGGAATTCGTCGCCTGGTACAACGGTCATCCCGACTATCGCGATCGACAGTGGAATCTCAACGTGGAAAGCGCGGCCGTGGTGGGTGTGGGCAACGTCGCCATCGATGTGGCGCGCTTGTTGTCCCTGACGCGCGAGGAGTTGTGGGCTAGCGACGCCGCCGATTATGCGGTGGAAGCGTTAAGCCACAGCCAGATCAAGACCGTCTGCTTGCTGGGCCGGCGCGGTCCGGCACAGGCCGCCTTTTCTAATCCTGAAATCAAGGAAGTGGGCGAGCTGGCCGACTCGGACCTGGTGACACGCGCCGACGAAACACAGCTCGACCAGTTGAGTGCGGCTTCCATCGCCGACGATCGCGCCGGCAAAGCGAAGGTGGAAATTCTGCAGAGCTTCGCCGTGGAGCATCCGTTGACCAAGCCGCGCCGCTTGAACTTGCGTTTTCTGGTCTCGCCCGTTGAGTTGTTCGGCGATGCGGCAGGCAACGTGACCCGCATGAAGTTGGCACGCAACACGCTGGTGGCGTCGGAAACCGGATCGCTCAGCGCCAAGGCCACCGATCAGTTTGAAGAGATCGAAGCGGGGCTAGTGTTCCGCTCCGTGGGTTATCGTGGCAAGCCGCTGCCGGATGTGCCGTTTCACGATCGCTGGTACGTCATCCTCAACGAACGCGGCCGTGTGATCGATCCAGAAAGCAAACAGCCCATCATCGGCCTGTACACCTCCGGCTGGATCAAGCGCGGCCCCAGCGGCGTGGTGGGCACCAACAAGCCCGACTCGGTGGAATCGGTGACGTGCATGCTGGAAGATTTCTCCACGGGATCGATCTTGCAACCGTCGCACGGGGATGCGGCCAGCGCCGAGAAATTCATCGGCGCCCGCAAACCCGATTATTTTTCCTACGCCGATTGGAAGTGCCTCGATGCACTTGAGTTGGAGCGCGGCAAAGCCTGCGGTCGTCCGCGCGTGAAGTTCACCAGTGTCGAGGAGATGAAGAAAGCGGTCGGAAAGTAGTCGAGTAGTCGGATAGTCGGGTAGTCGAGCGCGCCGGGCCGCATCACCCGGCGCGCTTTTGATCCATCAGTTGAGAAACCGGGTTTCTTCACACACGATGGAATTGCAGTCACAAATGGAGAACCCCGGTTTCTGACTCTGGATGAGGGATTCTGAGTAGCGTGATAGAATCAGCCCCAACGATCATCTTCGGTAAATTCCGGAGTCGAGGCTTTAGCCGGAAAGGTGGCAGCCGCTCAAACCGGCTAAAGCCTCGACTCCAGCGGTAAATGTGGGATCCTGCTAAACTCCAGTTAAGGATGATGCTGTGAAGCGATGGAGTCTGATCGGTATATTGTTGATCGCCGCGCTGACGTTGGTTGTCGGGCCGAATGCAGCCCGCCCGATCGCGGCACAAGCCCCAGCGGCCAAGCCTTTCGGCCTGCCTTTTGCACAACCATCCGGCCCCAACACGTGGTATCTGGGTCAGGGCTACGGCAACACGATCGGTTCCTACTTCCAACGTGATACGACGTATCGCGCGGGGCAGGGCCTGCACTTTGGTCTGGATTTCGCCGCACCGTGTGGAACTCCGGTGGTTGCCATCGGTGCTGGCAGCGTGGCAAAAGTAGATGCGCGTGAACACGGCGCGCTGCCGCACAACCTGATGCTCCAACTCGATGCCGGTTATGCCGCGCTCTATGGTCATCTGCTCGAACGATCGAAGTTGAGCGTGGGCGATCGCGTGACCAAAGGCCAAGTGGTGGGCGTCAGCGGCGATTCGTTTGGCACGTGTCACTCCGCGCCGCATTTGCATCTGGAGATTCGCAGCCCCAATTATCTGACGGCCTACAACCCGATTACGCTCATCGACGCTGATTGGGATTCGCTCGCTTTGGTCGGCGCGTATCAACGCGGCTTCGAACGTGACCTGGAAGATCCGCGTCGCTGGCAATATCCCGACGACCAGCCTGAGACAAAATTCGGCGGGCCATTGTTGAACAACTATCGGCTGCCGTGGCCGCCGGATTGGTATCGACGAAGGTGAACAAGATGCAAGAGGCGAGAAGCAGGATGCAAGATGTAAGAGGCAGGATGCCAAATGTACTGCGTGTTGCGTGGTGCGTGATCGGGATGTTGCTTCTGGCGGCTTGCACAGCCAGCGAGCCAGTGCCGGTTACGCCGATCGAATCTCCGTTAATTCCAACGGCGGAGGTTTTCCCCACGGCGCAGCCCACTAACACGCCCGAACCAACCCCGACGATGACGCCGACGCCCACACCTGAGCTGCACCAGTTGACGACCGATGGTTGCTGCGTGATGCCCGCGTGGTCGCCGGATTCGAAGCAGATCTTGTTCATCGATAAGCCCGGGCCGAAAGTGGAAACCGGCGTGTACGCCATCGACATTGCCGATCGATCGAAAGCCCCACAGCTGGCCGGTCGGGTGGGCATCTACTCGCCCGATCTCAGTCTGGTTGCCTATCCGCAAGACACGCGCACCCTCGTCGAGAAGATCAGCAGCGGTGAACGCTGGGTCGTTCCGAACAACGGGCAATCGGTGGTGTTTGCGCCGGACGATCAGCATCTGGCCTGGGAGGCCGAAGCGATCTCTGGCCCGTACGATGAACGGCAAAACGAGATGTTCGTCGCCAACATCACGGGCAAGGATGTCAGTAAAGTGGCGCGTGTTTATGGCGGCGGCATCGTGGACTGGCTGCCGCGCGGCTTCAGTCTCATGTTCCTGGGACGGCCTTCACTGAATTCGCACGACAGCACGTTGACGGTGCTCGATCTGCGCACCAATGAGGCCGCCGATCTGGTCACGGCCGAACGTATCAGCGGCGTGCGGCTGTCGAACGAAGGCGACTGGGTGGCGTATTTCATTTCGTTCAACCCCGACGAGAAGCGCAACGGCATCTGGGTACAGCGTACCGATGGATCGGGTGCGCGCCAGATCGATCTGTGGGGCGCGTATCAATGGCGTGATGACTCACACCTGATAGTGGTTCCGGCTCGTACCGCGCCCGATCAGCCGTTTGAACTGTGGCAGATCAATGCGGAGACGGGTGCGAAACAGAAACTGACGGATGCCGCGGTCACACCCTTGAACATCCTCAACGGCGATTGGCGCGTCTCGCCCGATGGCAAGTACGTGGTGTTTGTGAATAGCGCCGATAAAAATTTGTGGCTGGTGAAATTGCCTGAAGAGTGAAAAGTGAAGAGTGATGCGTGCACAGTCATCACTTTTCACTCTTCACTTTTCATTCAGCATGGAGATCTATCTTGACCGATTACATTACCTGGCTTCGTTCGCGCATCGGTTCGCGCAAGACGCTGCTGGCGTATACCTCGGCGCTGATTCGTGACGATCAGGGTCGCGTGTTGTTTCAGCAGCGCGCCGATTTTAAGGAGATGTGGGGGCTGCCCGGCGGTTTGCTGGAGCTGGGCGAATCGTTTACGGAGTGCGTGCAGCGCGAGGCGTTGGAAGAGACCGGCTATCACGTCGAGCCGATCCGCTTAATCGGGTTGTATGCTTCGCCGGAGTTCGATGTGTGCTATCCCAACGGCGACGAGGTACAGCAGTTCACGGTCGCGTTGGAGTGCCGCATCGCCGGCGGTCGTGCGCAGATCGATGAAGCGGAGGTGGTTCAGCAGCATTTCTTCGATCTAGACGAAGCGCCGCCGCTGCCGCCGTGGTATGCGGCAATGGTGCGCGATGGGCAGACCCGCGCAGACGCCTATTACGATCCGCCCGTCAGCGGCGATTCGAGTCACAGTCACGTGCTGGAGTTACGTGAAACGATCGGCACCGACCCGCTCATCGTGATGGGGGCTGGTGCGCTGATCTTCGACGATCGACAGCGCGTGTTGTTGGGGCTGCGCGGAGACAATCGGTTGTGGGGCATCCCCGCCGGGCAGATGGAACTGGGCGAAACTCCGGCGGGCACGGCGGTGCGTGAAACCGTCGAAGAGATCGGCTTGCAGGTGCGCGTGAAGAAATTGCTGGGCGTGTATACCGGCGCGGATGCGCTGCACGCTTATCCCGATGGCAATCAAGTGCAAGTGGCCGGCGCGCGTTTTCTGGCCGACATCGTCGGCGGTGAACTCAAGCCCGATGGCTACGAAACCCTCGACGTGCAGTGGTTCGATGTCAATCACCTGCCGCCGATGGTGCCGCGCCATCGCTTCGCGATCGAAGAAGCGTTAAAGTATCCCGAAGGTGGGCGATTCAGATAAGACTTTCTCGAAAACTCTTATCCACGAAGTTCACGAAGAAGGGGGTGTATTCGTGTTTCTTCGTGGATGAAACTACTCCGAATCACAACCCCGTTTAACCCGGAAGAGCCACACTACTTTAACTTGCTGACATCAATGCCATTGATGAAGGCTGTTTGCGGCAGCGTCAGGCCCGATTGAGTTGTGCCCGAAAGCGTCAGGGTGTTGAGCAAGCGCAAGAATGTGGCGCGATGATCGAGACTGTCAGGACTGCCGCCCAGATACGTGATTTGATAGAAATACTGATTGTCGGCCAGATGCAGTTCGGCAGTATCGGCAATTTTGTTGTGGGCAGGCGCATAGATGAACACAGCCTGAGCGTTTCCCACCTGCGCGTTGTAGTTCTTGTAACTGGCCGCGCCGCCTTCCAGTGTTTTTGCGTCGATGAGCAGCAGGCCGATCGGCAGTTGTTGGCCCAACCATGGCAGCAAATCCCCTTGCTTCTTCCGCACATCGATCAGGATTGAGACGCTGCTGGTGATCGGTTGATTGGCGCGGGCCACGACGATACTTTCCACCGTTCCTTTGTTGTTGCGACTCAGCGTGAGGGGCCAATCACGCGGATGTTGAAAGGCCAGCCCCGTTACCGTATCACGATAGTCGATCCAGACTTGCGGCTGCGCTTGGCCGGAAGTGACCGATGTGTTTCCAGCGGCTGTTGGAATCAACGTCGGTGGATTCAACACACCGCCCGATTGCGGCGCCTTGAGTTCGGGCAGGGCAGTGGATAGAGGTCTGACCGTGGGCGGGATGGCTTGCGCAGGAGCCTGGGTTGGAAAGGCAGGGGCGTGGGTCGGTTGGGCCGCCGGGGCGGGTTGTACTTCTTTGGTCACGACGACTTCTTTGGTGGCCGCGGGTGCCGCAGGTGCTTGAGCGGCGGGCGCTTGCGTGGCTGGCGCGGCGGCAGGCGCACAGGCGGCTAACAACAACAGCAGGGCGACGAACAGAATCAGCGAGTGTTTCATAGCATCCTCCTGAACGTTAGTATAACGCGCAGTGTGAGTTCTTCAAAACCTCGCTGGTCGCCAACCCGGCTTCTATAGCACGTGCAAGTTTCTCTGGTGACTGATCTGAAAATGCTCGCAGCCCTCGTCCCCGAGGGCGTTCCCCGCAGACGGGGAACGGAGCATCTTCGTGGTTTGTGGTGAACGCAGTTCATGTCTGTTTACAAGTGCGCCAAGCCCGCGTCTTCGCGGGCGTCCGCGCGGACGCGGACTGAGAGCAGAATAAGAAACCCGGTTTCTACGACACGCGCGAGTTTCTGTCTTGACACCTGTGGGGCACGTTGTAGAATCAAAGCATGGCATATTCACCAACAGCACCTCAACCACGTTTCAATTATGGCGGGCAAGCGGTCATCGAAGGCGTGATGATGCGCGGCTCCAAAGCCCTGGCGGTGGCCGTACGCGATCCCCAAGGCCACATCGTGATTCATACCGAACCGGTCAATGCGTCGCTGTATAACGGGCGCATTTCACGCACGCCGTTCCTGCGCGGCCTGGCGATGCTCTGGGATTCACTCGGCCTGGGCATGCGGGCGTTGATGTATTCCGCCAATGTCTCGGCAGGCGAAGTGGGCGTGGAGTTCAAAGGCCCGCTGGCATGGGGCACCACGGCCATCGCGTTGATCTTCGGGCTGGGCATCTTCCTGCTCGTGCCGCGCGGGCTGGCCGGCTTGATCGAGCCGACCTTCGGGCCGTGGGTCAGCGCGCTCGCAGAAGGTGTGATCCGTTTGCTCATCTTTATCGGCTACATCTGGCTGATCGGGCGGATGGAAGAAATCCGGCGGGTGTTTGCGTATCATGGCGCGGAGCACAAGACCATCAATGCGTATGAAGCCGGTCTCGATCTGACCGTGCCGAATGTGCAGCGCCAGACAGTGCAGCATCCGCGCTGTGGCACAGCGTTTCTGTTGACGGTGGTCATCCTCTCGATCTTTTTGTTCGCGCCGTTGAACGTGCTGCTGCCGTATGGCGTCGGCTTGATCATGCGCATCGCGCTGTTGCCGGTAGTGGCGATGTTGGGCTATGAGTTTATCCGCTTCTCGGCGCGGCATCTGGACAGCCCGATCATGCGCGCCATCATCGCGCCCAATCTGGCCATGCAAAAGTTGACCACGCGTGAACCCGACGACACGATGGTGCAGGTGGCCATTGAAGCGCTAAAGAAAGTGCTGGACGCCGAGCAGAATCGTCCGCTCAATCCTGAATATCTAATTCCATAAGCGAAAAAATGGGCTTGAGGTAAAACCACTCTCAAGCCCATTTTTTCGCACACCCCCCACAACTCAAGGAGACAATATGCGTGACAAGATTTCGATCATCGGAGTTGGGAACGTCGGCGCGTCGTGCGCGATGTGGCTGGCGCGCACCAATCTGGCCGACCTGGTACTGGTCGATGTTCCCCAGGCCGAAACGATGCCGGTGGCCAAGGCGCTGGACCTGCTGCAAACCGGGCCAATCATGGGCTACAACTCGCGCCTCGTCGGCACGGCCAATGGTTCCTATGATGGTACGGAGAATTCCGACATCATCATCATTACCGGCGGTTTGCCGCGCAAGCCCGGCATGAGCCGCGAGGACCTCGTGGGCGTGAATCAGCAGGTGATTACTGACATCATCGACAACGCGTTGCCCCGCTCGCCCAAGGCGATCGTCATCGTCGTGACTAATCCGCTCGACACGATGACGTACCTGGCTTACAAACATTCCCGGCTGCCGAAGAATCGCGTCATCGGGCAGGCTGGAATTCTGGACAGCGCGCGCTTTGCGGCGTTCGTGGCGCAGGAACTCAACGTCGCGATCGAAAACGTGCAGACGGTGGTGATGGGCGGCCACGGCGATGAGATGGTGCCGCTCACACGCTACTCCACCGTCTTCGGCGTCCCCTTGACCGAATGGCTGTCGGCCGACAAACTCAGTGCCATCGTCGAGCGCACGCGCAAAGGCGGCAGCGAGATCGTCAATCTGCTGAAGACCAGCGCGTATTATGCGCCCGGTGCCGCGTTAGCCAAGATAGCGATTGCCGTGCTGACGGATCAAAAACTCATCGTGCCCTGCTCGGCCTACCTCGAAGGCGAATACGGTCTCAACGATATTTGCTTCGGCGTGCCGGTGAAGTTGGGCAGCAACGGCATCGAGCAGATCATCGAACTGAAACTCACCGACGAAGAACAGGCGCTAACGCAGAAGTCGGTGGGAATCATTCGTGAGACGATGAAGGCGCTGAGGTAATGTGTAAAGCGTGAAACGTAAAACGTGATTTCAGTTTTACGTTTTACGCTTCACGTTTTAGCCGTGCATTTACCTCCCGATTGGTCGCTCACCACGATCGAGCCTAATCCTGCTGCGCCGCTGCCTGATCTGCGGTTGGCCGTGGAAGCGGCGTTGGCGCGGCCCCTGCAAGCGCAGCGCCTGCGAGACTTAGCCTCTAACCACACGCGGGTGTGCATCGTGTTCACCGATGCCACCCGCGCGTGTCCCGATCAGATGCTGGTGCCCGCGCTCTTGCGCGAACTGGAGGGCGCGGGCGTGCCCGACGATCACATTACCTTATTGTGCGCCGTTGGTCTGCATCGACCCAGCACGCGTGAGGAGACGATCGCCAAGTTGGGTGCGGCGGTCGTCGAGCGCTATCGGGTGATCGATCATGATCCGTCCGGCTGTGTCATTCCGAGCGAGGCGAGGAATCTCGGCTCCGATCGTCCGGAGATTGCTTCGTCGCTGTCCTTCAACTACGGCCCGCACACAACGCGGACTTCCGCTCACGCCGTGTCCGCAATGCGGCGGCGCGCTAGGCGGGATGCGCTCCTCGCAATGACGCCGCTCGACAACTTAGCCGTGAATGCGGTGCTGCTAGAGAGTGATCTCATCATCGCCACGGGCGTGGTGGAGCCGCATCAATACGCCGGTTATTCAGGCGGCGGCAAGACGGTGGTGATCGGCTGCGGGAGTGAAGCGACGATCGGGTTGACGCACGGGCCGCAGTTTTTGGATCGCCCCGGCGTGCGTTTGGGCCAGATCGACGGTAATCCTTTTCAGCAATTCGTGCGCGAGGCAGCCCACGCGATCGGGTTGAAGTTCGTCGTCAATGTCGTGCTCGACGGTGCAGGCCGGGCGATCGCCGTGCAGGCCGGCGATCCGATCGCGGTGCATGAGGCGTTGGTGGCCGTGGCTCGATCGGTTTACGAAGTGCCCGTGCCGCGCCAGTATGATGTAGTGATCGCCCAGGTTGATCCACCGAAAGATGTGAACCTCTATCAAGCCAGCCGGGCGGCAACTTACATCGGGCTGAGCGCCACTCCCCCCATTTCTCCAAGTGGCGTTATAATAGTGGCGGCCCGTTGTCCCGAAGGTGCCGGACTGGGACGGGGTGAACAACGTTTTTTCACAACCCTGTCGCAGGCATCTGATCTTCAAAAACTGCTTACCGAATTTCGTCGTGCTGGTTGTCAGGCGGGCGAACAACGCACCTATATGCTCGCACAGGTGTTGTTGAAATATAAGGTACTGGTGGCGGGCAGTCTCTGCCCTGAAGTTGTCAAGGCGTGCCACCTGATCCCCGCTGCGTCAATGGATGAAGCGCTGATGATGGCGCGACGACGTTGCGGCGCGGCAGCGCAGGTGTTGTATCTACCCCACCCCCTGCAAACATTACCGATCGTGAGGCGTGAACCGTAACACGGATTTGTGCGCTTCACGGTGTTTTCGCATCTTACACGCTTTGCTCAGGAGATCAGCATGGGACTTGCCAGCAGCTACGGACTTGAAAAGCATGGATTGCGACCGACCCAGACCGTGCATTGGAATTTGTCGCCGGCCGAATTGGTGGAGCATGCGGTACGGCGCGGCGAGGGACAACTGACACAAGACGGACCCCTCGTGGTAATTACCAAGCCGCACACGGGCCGCTCACCCAATGACAAATATCTGGTGCGCGAAGCGTCGAGCGAGCAGGACATCTGGTGGGCCAAGAATGGCGAGTTGAGCGAAGCGCAGTTCGATGCGCTGCATCGCCGCGCGCTAGCTTACCTCAGCGAACGCGAAGTTTTTGTGCGCGATGTGTATGCCTGCGCCGAACCCTCCAACCGTTTGCGCGTGCGCCTGATCGACGAGATGGCCTGGACGAATCTGTTCGCTAACAACTTGTTCATTCGCCCGCCCGTGGAAGATTTGCCTGATTTCCAGCCCGACTTTACGATTCTGCATGCGCCAGAACTCAAAGCCGCTCCCGCCCTCGATAAGACGCGCACGGAAACCGTCATCACGATCAATTTTGCGAAGAAGGTCATCCTGATCATCGGCACGCGCTATGCCGGCGAGATCAAGAAATCGATCTTCACGGTTTTGAATTACCTGCTGCCCAAGCAAGGCGTGCTGGCGATGCACTGCTCGGCCAACATCGGAGAAAACGGCGATACCGCGCTATTCTTTGGCCTGTCCGGCACGGGCAAGACAACCCTGTCTGCCGATCCAAAGCGCGGCCTCATCGGCGACGACGAACATGGCTGGGGCGACCACGGCGTATTCAACTTTGAGGGCGGCTGCTACGCCAAGGTGATCAAACTCTCGCCGACCGCCGAGCCCGAAATCTATGCGACGACCAAGCGCTTTACCACGGTGCTGGAGAATGTGGCGATCGATCCGATCACGCGATCGCTGCTGCTCGATCTCGAGACGCTCACCGAGAACACGCGCGCCGCTTATCCGATCGATTTTATCGCCAATGCAGTGATTCCGAGCGTGGGTGGGCATCCCAAGAATGTGATGTTCCTCACGGCCGATGCGTTCGGCGTTTTGCCGCCGATTAGCAAACTCACTTCCGCGCAGGCGATGTATCACTTTCTCAGCGGTTACACGGCCAGGCTGGCCGGCACCGAACGCGGTGTGACCGAACCTCAAGCCACCTTTAGCACCTGCTTTGGCGCGCCGTTTCTGCCGCTGCATCCCACGGTGTATGCCAAACTGCTAGGCGACAAACTGGCGCAACATCAAACGCAGGTCTGGTTCGTCAACACGGGCTGGAGCGGCGGGCCGGCCGGGGTGGGGCAGCGCATGAAGATTGCCTACACGCGCGCGATGGTGCACGCCGCGCTGAATGGCGAATTGGATGTCGTGCCGACCGAACTCGATCCGATCTTTGGATTACCGATGCCGGTCGCGTGTCCCGGCGTGCCGGACGAAGTCCTCAATCCGCGCAACACCTGGGCCGATAAAGAGGCGTATGATCGGAAGGCGCGTGAATTGGCGGCGTTGTTTGTGAAGAACTTCGAGCAGTTCTTAGTCATTCAAGACACGTTTGATATGCAGGCGATGCTGGCGGCGGGGCCGAAGGTGTAAACGTTGATGCCAATTGGTGGACGCCCGACCCCAATTAAGGGTCGGGCGTTTTTTATTGCCATGCCTGACGTGTTCGTTACACAGTAGAGTTTATGCACAATAAGATTCCGGACTCGAGCCGGACCTTTGGGCGCGTCGTGAGATCATTACCGCCCCGTAA
>PMCF01000314.1 GCA_003154115.1 Anaerolineae bacterium | reverse complement strand
ACTGCGCAAGGCCTACCAGTTGAAAGGCAATGGAGCAAAACTCGCTTTTGGAAACGCTTGGAACCGCGCAAAACACGTTCAAAACGCGCTCAGAGTTACATAAAATCGCGCACAGGCCGTATTCACGCAAAGTGAGTTTTGCGCTATTGCGTTGAAAGAGCAGTTTCGCACCCTCGCCGACAAAATTCAGGACCGGCCCCGGGCCGAACGTTTCTTGCGGGCCTGGGTGTATGAAGCCGAGGCGTCGGGCCTGCCCCAACTGGTCAAGTTCGCCAAAACGTTGCGCCACTGGTGGGACGAGTTCTTGAANNGGGTATCATGTTTTTGAGCATTTCCGGGCACGGTTCACTGGCCTTGAATAACTGCTTTACAAATCGGTAGAGGCAATCGGCCCACCGTCCACCAGATATGGCGATCTTCGTGATTTTGCGCCGGAATTTTCCACATCCGGGAGTGGGATTGTCAAAGAAGCGTCTAAATTTGGGCATGGCTCACATTACGCTCANNCGAATGCGACAATAGTCGCTTTCTCGCCATATATGCCAGCCTGAAAAATTTCAAAGTGTCAAACAGACTGTGAGCCATGCCTAAATTTGTAAAGGTGTTTTCGGTGTCCTCACAGGGTTTTGTGAACCGTGCCCATTTCCGCTTACAAGTCTTGGTCGAACAGGGTCAACTGACGGTTTCTCCCCCACCAATCTGAGGAGAACCTCAATGGATTGGATTTTGGCGGAAGCGCTGATGTGGCGGACATGATCGCAGGTTGGGTTGTATCGACTGTGAACAAAGCGGAAGACCGTGAGAGATTGTAGAGGGGTTGGGCAGGTTCGTCAACCGAGAAATCAGGACTGCATTCGCGCCTGTGGCAGGTAACACCACAAACAAATCGTTTCTTATCGAAGTCACAACGCCCGGCTTTCACTCAAGTCCAGCTGTCTGCTCAGTTCTGATCTGGTCATTTCTTCCCAGCTTCATCCACTTTTTGACCAGTCAAATACCCACTTTCCCCTCTTTCAAGCGATGCACTGCAAATGATATGCTGCTAGTGTGTTTCAGTGTATCTGTGCATTGGTCAGCGCGGCATTTGACCCATTCCGCTGCGAGTCGCGAATGACGTTGTAAGCAGGACCGGACATCGCACAGGTTCCTGGCCTATACCCTGGTTGACAATCGTCATTCATTTTCCAGCAATTGCCCAAATTAAGGAGGACACCACGATGATGTTAGGCACCCCCACACCCCGGCGATATATCCGTAGAGGATTACTCGCATTTTCTACCATCGCGTTAATCGGGCTGGTTCTGTTGTTCGGGCCCCTGATTTGGAGTGCACCCAACGCGCAGAGTCATCTCCCCCGTTCACAGCGGGCGATGGCGCAGGCCGGTACCGAGTTGGATACCACGGCCGATCAGGTGTATGGCCAGGCCAATTTTAGCAGCGCCGCTGCACCCAACCCGCCTAACAACGCTAGTCTCAACGGTCCCGCTCACATGATGGTCTACATCAGTGGTCAGGTCTTTGTTGCCGATACGGGCAACAACCGCGTGCTGATCTGGGATGACTTGAATACTTATGAGAATGGCGACCCGGCCAGCATGGTGCTGGGCCAGCCCGGCTTTACCAGCACGACTGCGCCCAATCCGCCTACGGCCAGCAGCCTCAACAGCCCGAGTGCGGTGGATTGGGACGATAACGGCAACCTGTACGTCTCCGATACAGGCAACAACCGCGTGTTGATGTTTACGCCGACCAGCATCGACAGCGACGAATTCTTGAACTTTACGGATGGTCAGGCTGCCAGTCTGGTGATCGGCCAATCCAATTTCACCAGCAACGCTGCGCCCAATCCGCCCACGGCGGGCAGCCTCAATCATCCAGTCGGCATCGTCCTCGACTATTACGATAACTTGGTGGTGGCCGATCGGGATAACAACCGGGTGCTGTTTTTTGAAGGGCCGCTCTCGACGGGCATGATCGCCACCAAAGTGATCGGTCATCCGCGCGACGTCGTGGGCGCGCCATTTGCCACCTATGGTGACTTCTTCACCAACACGCTCTCGATTACGCCCACAGAGACCAGCCTGAATCATCCCACGGGTGTCGCCATCGGCGCGGCGCACGACGAGTTGTACGTGGCTGATACAGGGAATAATCGGGTGCTGGTTTATACCGCTAGCCCGATCGATAGTATCGCCGATGTCGTCATCGGCCAACCCGACTTTGGCAGCAAGACACCCAATGCGAACGGCTTAAGCGCCAGCTCACTTAACAACCCGACCGGTATCGCTGTCGATGCAGGTGATCGGCTCCTCGTCGTCGACACCGGAAACCATCGGGTGTTAGAGTACGATAATCCGAATACGAGTCCGATCGCTAATCGGGTCTTCGGGCAGGGCGGCAGCTTTACGACCAATACCGCCAACACAGGCGGTCTCAGCGCCGATAGCCTCAATGCCCCCGTCGGCGTGTCTACGGACGACGACTGGCTGGACATTTACATCGCCGATCAAGGCAATCACCGTGTGCTGGAATACGATCAGCCTTTAGTCAACGCCGTCCCGAAAGTTTCCGAACTATATCCGGGAACAGTGCGGGCGGGCAGTGCCAGTTTTGATCTGGAGATCTGGGGCACGGGCATCATTTCAGGCACCACCATTCAAATGAACGGTGTCACTCGATCGGAGGCGGGCACGGAATCTTCGGACTTCATCGCTGTCACGCTCAGCGCCACCGAGATCGCCACCCCCGGAATCATCACGGTCACGCTCACCAATCCGCTGCCGGGCGGCGGAACTTCGCAACCCATGACGCTGACTGTCTATGCGCCGCTGCCGGGCGACACCACAGCTGACAGTATCATGGGGCAGGCGGGCTTCACCAGTGATGCCGGAGCATTTGAGTGGGTGACGGCTGATTCCTTGCTCGGCCCGACGAGTGTCGCCATCGATCACACGACCGGGCGGGCCTTTGTGGCTGATATGCAAAACTGGCGCGTCTTGTCGTGGCCCAGTCAGGCGGCCTTGAAGGACGGGCAGAAAGCCGACCTAGTGATCGGGCAGCCGAACTTTGGCGAACAGGATTGGAAAAACCCAATCGTGACGGCCAGTTCACTGCTTTATCCGACGGCCATCGCCGTCGATCAATCCGGCAACCTGTACGTCGCCGACACGCCGAATCATCGGGTGCTGATCTATCACGCGCCGCTCAGCAATGGCGTGGCGGCTAGCGTCGTCATCGGCCAGCCCAACTTTGTCAGCAACACGTATCTGGTCTCGCCCACGGCGGCCAGTCTGGCTTATCCGCAGAGCGTAGCCGTCGATAGTAACGGCAACCTGTATGTGGCCGACACCTCGAATAACCGCGTGCTGGAATTCGATGCGCCGCTCAGCACCAACATGGCGGCCAGCCGCGTCTTTGGTCAAGGCGGCAGCTTCACGACCAATGATCCCAATCAGGGTGGCATTAGCGCGGCCAGCCTCAACGCGCCATTGGGCGTGGTGGTGGATTCAGCCAATAATCTATACATCGCCGATGGCTGGAATAATCGGGTGCTGGAATACGATACACCTTTGACGGGCGATACCACGGCCGATCGAGTCTTCGGGCAAAAGGGCGCGTTCAACACTCAGACTTCCAACAAGGGCGGTCTCAGCGCCGATAGTCTTTACGCGCCCAACGGTCTCGCCCTCGATGCGGCGAACAATCTATACGTCGCCGATGCAGGGAATCATCGTGTGCTGGCCTACCTTGCGCCTTTGACCAAGGACACCACCGCCGATCTGGTTCTGGGCCAACATGGCAACTTCACCGCCAATCAGCCGAACAACGGCGGGCTGACGGCGAGTGCTCTGTCCAACCCGCGCGGCGTAGCCGTCGATACGGCCGGCAACGTGTATGTCGCGGATACCGACAACAATCGCGCGTTAGTGTTCTTGAAGCCGATCGCGCAGCATGTCTATCTGCCGCTCATCCGCAAGTAAGCGCGTAGATCAACGTGAAGGACATCCGGTAACCTGCGATGAACGATCGGTTGCAGCGCATTCAGGCTCTGGCCGACAGCTGGGGTTCGCTCTACCTGTTTCATCCCGCGATTGGACGGGACCTGAGTCAACGCGATTGGGGTCAGACGTTTATCACGGCTCTGCCGCAAGTCGAACAGGCCACCGATCTGGCAACGGCGCTGGACATCATTAAGACCCATGTCGTTGATCATTTGCCCTCTGTTCAAACGGTCTGCATGGACTCGCCTGATTCGCGAGTCCATGCAGGTTGGAATGAAGATGGTTACCCGTATGTGTATGGACAAAAACAGGTTCAAGACGCAGGGCAGTCTTCCCTGCTTTTCAGGCTAGAACAACAGCCGCGAGCGCTCGGCCAGTCCGAAACGAAAGGCTTATCTCGTGCGGAAAGGATGCTGGGCCTCTGCAAAGTGTGGATTGTTTTGCGCTACTTTGCGCCGCAGATCGCCAGGTCTAAATTGGATCTCAATACGTTGCTGTCAAACTGGCTGCCGCGTGTCGAAGCCGCTGCTGGTGTTGAAGAATACTATCATGTCCTGGCGGCCCTCGCGGTGCAGCTGGCCGATCGACATGCCGGGGTCATTGCTCCGCCGGAATGGTCGTCGAATGCGATCGAGTATCGGCCACTGAAGCAGACGCTGCTGGGGAGTACATGGCTAGGTAAAAAGCAGTATCTGCGCGCGTTGACTGATAACCTCGTTTACATGTGGCCCTTTGCCATGCCCGCAGCTCCGTCTCTGCGCGAGACGTTCACGTTGATTCAGAACACGCACGGGCTGATGTTGGATCTGCGTGGTTATCCGCAGACACACTTTCAACATGAATTAGTGCGGTGCTTGTGTGAGTTGCCGGTGTCTTCGCCGCGCTATGAAATTCCCGTCGTTGGCGAGCCGGACGTGCGGAAACGTTCCTGGAAAGTAATCCAATACATCATTCAACCCGATGGCCGCGCCGTCTATACGCAACCGGTGGTCGCCTTGATTGACGAGACCACCCAGAGTTCCGCCGAAGATTTTTGCATGTATCTGAAAATTGCCGAGCGCGTGACGTTTGTGGGGCGATGCACTGCGGGCTGTGTCGGCAACGCGACCTATGTGAATCTGCCCGGCGGCGGCCGGTTTACGTTCACCGGCATGCGCGTCACCTGGCCCGATGGCAGTCCAGTGTGGGGCATTGGAATTGTGCCGGATGTGATCGTTGAGTCGAAGCGCGTCATCCCCGATCGTGATGAAACCCTGGAAAAAGGGCTTGAGACTTTACGGGCGTTGTGTGTCTATGAACCTGTATCACACTGAGGTGAGCGAGACGGTCCGAGGCGACCACTTATTCGGTCAGGTCATCCCGATCGGTGAAGCCGCGCCGATCGGGACTGCATCGCTGCGCGCCGGGGCGCCATTCAACCTGCGGTTGGCCTCGGAACTTGAGACGCACTTTGTGCTCGAGGCGCGGCGCCGGTTAGCCGATCGGGCTGGCGATCTCCTTCAGATGCTCACGCCGGACGCACTGGCAAACCTGGAAGGTTATCTGATCCAGCGGTTATTCGACGTGCTCTCTCCCGCGCTGGCCGTCACCGCTGATAGACATCGTAATGGGACTTTGTTGGTTGAGTATCCGGTGTTGGATCGTTTGTTGGCGACGGTGACGGATTTCTGGGTCGCAACTAACGCTCAACTCTTGGAACGCCTCGACGCCGATCGGGAATCACTGAGGGAAACGTTTGACCCGGCACACGACTTCTCGCATGTTACGGCCATTGCCGCCGGACTGTCCGAGCCGCATCTCAACGGACACACCGTCTTGCGACTCGCTTTCACGAATGGCGTGACCCTGTTTTACAAACCCAGAAATCTCGATCTGGATAACGCGTGGTTTAACTTGCTGCGCGGTCTCAATGAGACTGGACTTGATCTGCCCTTCATGTGTCCGCGCATTTTGCGGCGTGAGACATATGGCTGGATGGAACGCGTTGCCGCTCGCTCCTGTGAAGATCCGGATCAAGTGGCTCGCTACTATCGGCGCAGCGGGAGGCTGTTGAGCCTGCTACATCTGTTTGGTGGCAGTGATTTCCAGCAGGAAAACGTAATCGCCTGCGCCGATCAGCCGGTGCTGATCGATCTGGAAACGTTGCTAACACCCACCGTTCGAGGACAGGAATTTCGTCTGAAGCCTCAGCGGATCCGTGAAACTGTGTTGCGTACTCATTTCTTGTCCGATTGGGATCGGGGCGCTGATGGCCGGTGGCAGGACCTCGGCGGGATGGACGCGATCCGCATCTCGACTGAGATGCCTCCGACATGGGAAGTGCGGGCCGCTGCCATGCAAGACGGTTTTCAGGAAATGGCTCACTGGCTGGTCGATCATCAGGCCGCGTTCACCGCCGCGTTAGCACAATTTGAAGGCTTACGCCTGCGCGTGATCTTTCAAGACACCCGGCTCTATCAACGAGTGCTGCGCCGTTCGTTGCAGCCGCGCTTTCTCAATAACAACACCGATCGCCGCGCTGAACTCGAACGGTTGTTGGCGTTGTCTGGTCCGCTGTCCGAGGTCGAACGACACGCGCTACGCTTGCAGCAAGAAATTGCGATGCTCGAACAACTGGACATTCCCTACTTTGAAACACACACCGACACGACCGATTTGTTCCTGGCTGATGAAACGCTGCGAAATTATTTCGTCGAGCCTGTTTGCCAGACCCTTCGACGCAACCTCCAGCAATTTGATGGGCCTGATCAAGATCGCCAGTTACATCTGATTCAGAACATCTTTGATTTCAAAGCCGCGATAACGGATGGCGAATCGGCGCAATCCGATTGGTCTGTGCCATCCGATCGAGACGCGGCCGAAACTGCGAACTTTGAACAGGCCGCCGTCGATCTGGCCGAACAGATCAAACAACTGGCGATGCGAACTTCCTCCGGCGCAGCGGTCTGGATGATCCCTGAAGATTTTGATTCGACACGCGGCCAGACATATCAGTTCCGCCAAGGTGATAGCTTCTTGTATCAGGGCAGTGCCGGCATCGCGCTGTTTCTGGCGGCGATAGACGTCGTTCGCCCCGGCGCAGGCTATGGTGACTTCGTCCGGTCAGCCATGCAGCCGATCAGGACGTGGCTCGATCAACCGTGGCTCCCCACAACGATCGGGCTTGGCGCGGCGCACGGATTTGGATCGTTGGTGTATGCGTTGGTCAAGATTGGGCAGTGGTTGGCGCAACCCAGTTTCATCGAACAGGCGCAACGCGTCGCAGCCTTGATCACGCCCGAGCGGATTGCGGCCGATCAACGACTTGATGTTTTTGATGGCGCGGCTGGCGCGCTGCTGGGTTTGTTGGCCTTATACGAAGTTACACACGACGAACCAGTCTTGCATCTGGCCCGGTGTTGCGGCGAACATCTCTTAGCTCGACGCATACCGACCTCGCCTCGCGCCTGGTTGACGATCAACGCCACGCCGGTGAGCGGACTCTCGCACGGCATCGCTGGCATCGCGTATGCGCTGCTGAAGTTGTTTCAAGTGACTGCCTATGAACCGCTCCGGCAGGCGGCGTTAGACGGCATCGCGTTTGAGAATCAGTTGTTTTCCGCAGCCACCGGGAATTGGCGGGCATTCGATTCTACCGCTGAACGGCCCATGTACTGGACGAATTACTGTCACGGTGCGCCCGGCATCGGGCTGGCCCGCTTGGGCGATCTCGACACGCCCGACATGCGCCGCGATGTTGAGGCCGCGCTGACCACCACCACTGCCCAACCGCTCGATGGATTGGATTTTGTGTGCTGCGGCAACTTCGGTCGTATCGAACTGCTGCTGGCCGCCGGGCAGCGGTTGAATCGATCGGAGTTGATGGCTCTGGCGCGGCAGCAGGCAGCGCGCTTGCTGGCGCGACGCGATCAAGCGGGCGGCTTCCGGCTGTTTGAAGGGCTGCCACCGCGCGTCGTGAATCCCGGCCTGTTTCGCGGCAGCGCCGGCATTGGCTATGAATTGTTGCGTCTCTCCGCGCCGGATCGCTGGCCGAATCTCTGGGTGTGGGAATAGGGCGATGGATCTGATCACGATTATCAATGCACACACTGCGCGATCGTATGCGCCGCTGACCTATCCGCATTTCCGGCCGCTGCTGGAAGAGTTCGAGCAGTTTCAAGACTCGACGCTGGCGGTGGGCTATGCGGTCGCCGGTCGGCCGATCGGGTTGGCGTTGGCCCAACAGTGCGCGGATTGCGAGGCCACGCATGTCCGATCGGTGTTTGTGCAGGCCGCCTATCGCGGCAAAGGGATCGGCACCGCGCTGCTGACGCGACTGGAATCTGAACTCGCGTCGTCGCCTTACACCCGCCTCCATGTTGAGTATCCGTGCGATCGACCGGAGACCGCGCACTGGGAACAGTTGTTGGCGCGCTGCGGTTGGCAATCGCCGCAGGCCACTTATCTGCGCTGCGCCGTCATCGGCAAACAGGCCGTGGCTGCGCTGTTGGCCGCGCCGTGGATACAACACGCGCCGCCACTGCCGGACGGCGCGGAACTGTTTTTCTGGCACGAACTCAGCGCCGACGAGCAACGGCGGCTCGAAGAGCGGCAAGTTGCCGAACACTATGAAGATGGCCTTGAACCTATCATCGGCGAACGTCCCTACGAACCGTTGAATAGCCTCGGCGTGCGTTACCACGGCGAGGTCATCGGCTGGATGCTGACCGTGCGCACCGCGCCGGGCCGCGTGCTCTACGATCGGTTGTTTATGGACGCGCGTTTTCGCCACACCGGCTGCGGCGCGACGCTGCTGGCCGAATCGATCAAGCGGCAGTATGCGCAGGACGGTCAGCGGCCGGACGTGGGCGGCGTGTGGCGAACACTCATGGCGAATCGGCCGATGGTGGTGTTTATCAAACACCGCCTTAAGCCGTATCTCACATCGCTGGTCGAGTTCAATACTTCGTATAAGGAACTGGGGCCATCTGCGCTTCAGACACCAGTGGCAACCACGGTAGCCGATCGGTCATCAGACGGGCGCGAATAACATTCAAGGAGCAGCAAATGAAAAGCAAATATAGCCTGTGGATCAACCTCTTTGTACTCGCATTTGGCGTGGCCTGTCTTATCTATGGCCTTGACGCGATTCGGGCCAACAGTGCCAAGTGGCCCAGCGTGATGGGGCAAGTGACGGCGGCGAATGTGAACAGCACCAGCACGAATATTGGCACTGAGTATTACGTGACGGTGAAATACGAGTATGCCGTTAACGGCGTACGCTACACCGATTCTTTCGACACGGGACGCCAGTCGACTCACTCCGACGCGGAAGCTGATCTCGCTGCCTATGCTCCCGGCAAAGACGTTGCCATCTACTATGATCCCAATAACCCTGGCCGCTCGACGCAGGCACCGGGCAAAGTAGAGTTTTACGGCATCATTGGCCTGATTGCCGGCGTAGTTTTTATGGGCATCGGCGTTTGGAGCATCATCAAGCCCTATGTGCGACCGACGGCAAGTGCTCAACCACTAGGCCAGAAATAAGCGTCATCTGTGAGTCATAACCCTGCGGCGCGTTGATCCGAATACATTGAATTTCAAAAGGAGAGATGATATGGACAACTTGACCTATGCAACCCGGCAAGCGATCTATGAGTGTTTGATCTTCCGGCTGACGGAAGAACCCGAACTACGGGCAGCGCTGTTGAGAAATCCGAATCAAGTGCTGGCGGAAGAAATGGGCCTGCCCTTGCCAGATGGTGTTGAGCTGCGTGTGGTGGAAGACACGGCTTTGCAACACCATGTGGTCATCCCGTGGCTGTCAGTGGTGGATCAAGCCGAAGCCGTGGCTGAGGCAGCTGATCCGCTGGCTGATGAGGACGAAGAAGAAGCGGTGGTGCGGCGCGCTCTACAAGATGAAGGTTTCAAACAGCGCCTCGTGGTGAATCCCAAAGCCGCGTTGGAAGACCTGTTTGGATTCTGCTTGCCTGCCGGGGCGGCGATCACCGTGCTGGAGGAAACACCGCAGACCTGGTACTTCGTCTGTCCACCGCAGTTGGATCTGGTGGTGGACGAATTGGAGGACTGGGAACTGGAAGCCGTTGCCGGCGGCGCCAGTTCGAGTCTCTGTAATTGTGGCGGGAACGGCGCAGGTTGCAATGGCAGTAATTATGGCGGCAACGGCACCTTTAGCATTCGATCGCGCAGCCAACTCTTGCGCCGGTCGCGGTATCCCATCTGCCATTGATGACGCCGTTCCCGTTTGCCCGACAACTCGACGCAATGGATTGCGGGCCGGCGTGCTTGCAGATGATCGCGCGGCATTACGGTCACGACTATGCGCTGAGCACCTTGCGCGAACAGAGCTTTCTCTCGCGTGAGGGCGTTTCGCTGCGGGGCATCAAGGCCGCCGCAGAAACGATCGGCTTGCAGGCGCGCGGAGTGCACCTCACCTTTGAGCAGCTCGCGCGCCCGGCGGCGATACCCTGCATCGTACACTGGCAACAGCGGCACTTCGTCGTGGTGTATGCGATTACGGGCGACGTCGTCTCGGTGGCCGATCCGGCGTGCGGCCTGATCACGTATTCCCGACCAGAGTTTTTACAGGGCTGGCTCGCCGATCGCGATCGAGGTGTGGCGTTGTTGCTGTCGCCCACGTGGCGATTTTATCGGGCCCGATCGGATCGCCGCCCCCCGCATAGCCTGTTCTCTCTCTTGCCCTATCTTCGCCCGTATCGCCGCGCGCTCATTCAACTGAGCCTGGGGATGCTGGCCGGTGTGCTGATCCAGTTGCTATTGCCCTTGCTGGCGCAGAGCCTGGTCGATGTCGGCATCAGGCAGCAAGACTTGCCGTTCATGTATATTGTGCTGGCCGCACAGTTAGCGCTGGTGCTAGGCCGCACGGCGGTCGATCTCCAGCGGCGCTGGTTGTTGCTCCACATCAGCACGCGCATCAATCTCACGTTGCTGTCGGACTTCCTCGCCAAGCTGATGCGCGTGCCGCTCCGGTTCTTCGACACGAAAACGTTCGGTGATCTCTTCCAACGGATCGACGATCACGACCGCATCGAGGCGTTCCTTACCACCTCGACGCTGTCGCTGTTGTTTGCCTTCGTCACCCTGGTGGTGTTCAGCGTCGTGCTGGCCGTGTACAATCCCCTGATTTTCCTGATCTTTTTGGTCGGCAGCGGCCTGTACATCGTATGGAATGTGCTCTTCCTGAAACGCCGCCGGAGTCTGGATTACCAGCGCTTTACGCAGCTTGGCGAGCAGCAGAGCAAGCTGTTCGAGATCATGACCGGCATCCGCGAGATCAAGGTCAACACCTGCGAACAACCACAACTCGATCAGTGGGCGACCGTTCACCGGCAGCTTTTTCACACGAACCTGGCCGCGCTCAAACTTGATCAGATTCAGGCCATCGGCGCGACTTTTCTGGAACAGTTGCAGAATATCCTCATCACGTTTCTGGCCGTCAAAGCCGTGCTCGATGGCACCATGACGCTCGGCATGGTGCTGGCGATCCAATACATTCTGGGGCAGCTGCACGGCCCGATCGAGCAGTTCGTCGGACTGGTGCATATCGGGCAAGAGGCGAATATCAGTCTGGAACGTATTCAGGAAGTTCACCGGCAGCCTGACGAAGATCCGGCGGATGCGGCGAAAATCAGCGTCTTGCCGGAAGCGGCCAACCTTCAACTCACCGGCGTATCGTTTCGCTATGGCGGTCCACACTCGCCGCTGGTGTTGAAGGATGTCAGCGTGTCCCTTCCGCCCGGCAAAGTAACGGCTATCGTCGGCCCGAGTGGCAGCGGCAAAACGACGCTGCTGAAATTGCTGCTGGGCTTTTATGCGCCCACGATGGGTGCGCTTCAACTGGGCGAGCATGCACTGAGCGACATCAACACGCGGGCGTGGCGTCGCCAGTGCGGCGTGGTGCTGCAAGAAGGCCTGCTGTTTGGCGACACGATCGCGCACAATATCGCGCTCGGCGCTGAGACGGTGGATGCCGATCAGCTGCGACAGGCCGCTGACATCGCCAATATTCGCGAAGTCATCGAGGCGCTGCCTGCCGGTTACGAGACGCGCATTGGCGAAGAAGGCTATCAGGTCAGTCAGGGGCAAAAGCAGCGACTGCTCATCGCGCGCGCGGTTTACAAGCAGCCGCGTTACGTCTTTTTTGACGAAGCCACCAATTCTTTGGATGCCGAGAATGAACGTCGGATTCTGGAACATCTGCCGCAGTTTTTCCAGGGGCGCACGGTAGTAATCATCGCGCATCGCTTGAGCACCGTCAAACACGCCGATCAAATTGTGGTACTCGATCAGGGGCAGCTGGTAGAATGCGGTGCGCACGATGAGCTGGTGCGCCGACGTGGCCGTTATTATCAATTGATCCAAGAGCAGCTGGAACTGGGGAATACTTGAGCCCGTAAAAAACAACTGCCGATGTCACCCTCTGAGAGACTGTTTCTTAAAAGGTCGATGTGGTCATGCCCGAACGCTTTCGCCTAGCGCGTCGTCGGCACAACGTGCCGGGTACGACGTGTTGGGCATCCAGAGTGACGATTGGCGATTGACACTGGTCGGACTGCTGGATTCCCGCCGCAAGCACGCGGGAATGACGCGCAACAAGGCTTTAAGAAACACTCCCTGAGCACAGCGAAGGGTCACGCGCGGTCGGCCAAGATTCTTCGCTACGCTCAGAATGACAGATCGATAACTTATGACCTCCGGTCTCAAATACATTTCCTTGGCAGAACACAGCGGCTACGGCGAAGCGGCCCGCGCTTATTTGCAGGGCCTGTCGCAGGCGGACGTGCCGCTCACGTGGACGCCGCTGGTCTGGGATGATCGGCTAGGATATACTCCGTTACAACGACGAATGGGCTTGCCGGGCTTCTATAATCTCCCGGCGCAAAATTCCAGAGAAGCGTGGCGCATCCCGTCGTCGGCGCGCCGCTTTTTCTCGGCCGAGGCGGCCAATGACTTTGATTTCTGGTCGCTGATTTATAACAAGATCGAATACGACACGGTCATCATGCACACGGTGCCCGAACACTGGCCGCGCTGGTTGAAGCCGGGCAAACTGAATATCGGCATGACGGTGTGGGAGACCACCCTCATTCCGTCGCACTGGCGAGCATTGTTACAGCTGCCCGAGCAGCTGATGGTGCCGAGCGAATTCACGCGCCAGGTCTTGATTCAAAACGGCGTCACTCGCCCCATCGATGTCATCCCGCACATCTGCCCGTCGCCGGGGCCGACGCCGTCGGCTAATCAGGTCGATCAGTTCCGATCGGACTATCAGATTCCCTTAGATCACTACGTGTTTTACACGATCAATACGTGGACGCCGCGCAAAGCGATCTGGCAGACGCTGCGTGCTTATCTGGACGCCTTTACGCGCCACGATCCGGTCGTGCTGATTATCAAGACCAGCCGGCTCGGCCCGCGCGATTATCAGGCCGATACGCTCACGGCGACTGACGTGTTGGTGCACGAGATTCTGGCCGAATATCCCGAACCTGCTCAAGTGCGGTGTCTCAATCAAGAACTGACGACGGAGCAGATGCAGGTGCTGCATCACCTCGGCGATTGCTATGTGTCACTGACACATTCTGAAGGCTGGGGACTGGGCGCGTTTGAAGCCGCCGCGCGCGGCAAGCCCGTGATCATGACGGGGTGGGGCGGACATTTGGAGTATCTCAATTCGGAGACCGCTTTTCTGGTTGACTATGATCTCATTCCGGTGCAAGATCAATTGGGACAGGCGTCGTATCACGCGCCGCAGCAGTGGGCGCAACCCGATCGATCCGCGGCGGCCCGCTGGCTGCGCTGGGTCTACGAGCATCCGCAACAGGCGCGGGAAAAAGCCGCGCCGTTAGCGAGCAGCCTTCGCGATCGGTTTGGGGCCGCCGTCGTTACACAGAAATTGCTGGCCGCGATCGATCAAGCGTAACTCATCAGCCATGCGTAAAATCCCCTGTCACTTTCATTTTATTTTTGGCCTGAAGCCGCAGACCAGTCCCTTTCACATCGCTCACTATTTGTGTCTGGAATCCTGCCGCCAGGTGAATCAGCCAGAGCAGATGACAGTCTATTACACGCACGAACCCTACGGGCCGTGGTGGGAAAAGATCAAGCCACATCTAGCGCTGAAGCAAATCGAGCCGGAAGTGTTTGTCGCCGATAATCCTGTATATAGCCAAACACCAGAAGGTCAGTTCATTCAACAGCAGCAATTGGTGTATGCGCATCAGGCCGATTTTTTGCGCTTGAAAATTTTGTTAGAGCACGGCGGAATTTATGCGGACATGGACACTCTGTTTTTACAGCTTGTGCCGGAGAACTTGTACAACCAATCGTTTGTGTTAGGCGCAGAGGACCCCGTCCGTTCCGGCGAGAATGAAGCGTGCGAAGATTCGTTGTGCAATGCCTTCATCATGTCTGAACCCGCTGCAGCCTTTGGCCGTCAATGGCTGGCGAACATGTATCAGGTCTTCGACGGTACATGGAGTCAGCATTCCTGTTTGGAAGCCGGGCGCTTGAGCAAGCGCATGCCGGAAGCCATTCACATTTGCCCGCAACGTTTTTTCTACAGACATCGCAGCACACCCGAAGGCGTTCAAACGCTGCTCATGGGCCGCGATTTCGATTACACGGATATGTACAGCATTCATTTGTGGGCGCATTTGTGGTGGGACAAACAGCGCCGCGATTTTTCCAGTTTTCACGCGGGCCTGTTAACGGAATCGTTTATCAGAACCGTCGACACCACTTATACTGTTGCGGCCCGGCGTTTTCTACCATGAACCAGCCGTCGATCTTGTTCATCAGCCCGATCGTGCCGCTACCGCAGGGGATCGGCTTGGCGATGCGGGCGTGGACGTTTCTGGCGGCTCTGGCCGAGACCTATCACGTTCGACTGCTGGTGATTCCGGTCGTGCCACAAGTGAATCCAGAAGAGGGGTTGTGTGAGTTAAGGAAGCTCGGGGTGGACGCAGAACTCGTCGCCAACAATTCGCTGGAAGATGCGAAGGCCGCGGTCGCTTATACGCGCGATCTGGTGAAGAGCAACTCGTTTCGCGCGATCCATGTGTTCCGCTTGTATATGCTGCCCTTTATCCGGGAGATTTTTAACTTGCCGCAAGCGCAACGACCCGCGATCGCCTTGGATATGGATGACTACGAATCCAAGACGCATGCTCGCTTGGCGGAACATGCGCGCTTCCTGCATCAGCCCGATCCGGCGTTGATTCAGAAAGCCAAGCAATTCGAAAAGATGGAGGATAAGTACCTCGGACGGTGTCAGCGAGTCTATGTTTGTACTACGACCGATAGGACAGATCTGGCTCGGCGATTCCAACTCGATCACTTTCGGGCTGTGCCAAATGCTGTGAGCGTGCCGCCGCTCATCTCGGTGAACAAATCGATCGAGGAGTTCACCCTCCTCTTTGTCGGGACGTTGGGCTATGCGCCGAATGAAGATGCAGTGGTATTCTTTTGCCACGATATTTTGGCACAAATTCGCGCTGCGGCTGATCGACCAGTGCACGTGATCATCGCCGGGGCGAATCCCGGTCCGCGTGTTCGGGCGCTAGCGCACGATCAAACGATCGAGGTGGTTGGTTTTGCGCCGGACTTGAGCGTCTATTATCAGCAGGCCCACGCGGCCATTGTGCCGATTCGGGTCGGCGGCGGGATGCGGATCAAGGTTCTGGAGGCGTTCAGTTATCATTGCCCGGTCGTCTCAACCTCGATCGGCGCAGAAGGCATTGAGGCGATCCCGGAACAACACCTGCTCATCGCCGACACGGCTGAAGACTTTGCCAATCAATGTCTGCGCTTGATGCGCGATCCAGCGCTGGCGTCAATGCTCGCTCAACAAGCGTATGATCTGGTGGCGGCTCACTATAGCCTGGATCATGTTCAGACCTTAATTCGCCACGATTACGCGCAGTTTTAGATTGAAGGCAGACCACCTCCATGAGTGACGCCTCTTACATCATCACTTATCGTTCAGAGGGCGAATCTCGCCGGGCCAACCTTGAGGCGATTCTGATGTGGCTACGTCAATTTCCGGGCCTGGAAATACTCATCGTGGAACAGGATCGCACGCCGACGCTTTCGAGCACGTCCTGGCCTGATCATTGTGCCTATCTCTTTGCTTTCAATCCCGGTCCGTTCAATAAAGCCTGGGGATTCAACATCGGCTTTAGGCATTCGACCGGTCAAGTCATCGCGTTTGGCGATGCGGATGTCATAGTGGATGCGGCGGCGCTGAGTGAAAGTGTTCAACTATGCCGCACCACTTTCGAGGCTGTCAAGCCGTATGATCGATTGATCGATTTGACGCCCGAAGAAACGCAGCAAGTTTTGGCGGGGCAGCCCCAACTTCACATCGATCGGAGTGGGCAGCCGCCCGATCGGGAGGGGCGCAGAGAATATATCTGCTTTTGCGGCGGATTGTTTGTGCTGCGGCGCGCGTTGTTCGAGTTGTTAGGTGGGTTCGATGAAAAGTTTGTGGGGTGGGGTGGCGAAGATGATGCGTTGACCATCAAGCTGCGTGCCCTGTCTCAGAATACGCACACGCTTAGCGGCCACACCGCTTATCACCTGTGGCACGAGCAACAGCCGCAGCGCCGAGCAGGGCAGCCGTTCTATGAGCGGAACGCGGCGCGGCTTCGACACTATCAGCAGCTAGACTCGGCCACGCTGCGCCGCCTGTGTGCTGAGCAGCGCCGATCGATGGGCGACATCCACAAATATGAATTCGCCGCAGCTCGCTGACGGATCAAGCCATGTTCAAATTCTACGTCTTCAAGAACGACTATCACGACGATCCCGATGCGGTTGATCCCGATAATCGACTGCGGCTCAACTACGGTTCGTCGGTCAAGTTTTACAAGCAATATTTTTTTGAGTCATTGCGCGAATTCGGTGAAGTGATCATCGTGGATGAATCAACGCCCACCGATCAGTTGATCGAGTGGCTAAAACAGCCGGACGCGATCGTCGCTCACGCGCACTATGCGGGCGAATGGGAAGCGCTGCTCGGAAAAATTCAATTCCGGCTCATTCATCTGGCTCTGGGCGATCCCTTCTTGCCCGAAGTTTATGCGCTCAAAGTTTTGCCGTCCGCTCAGGTGGAACTCGTCTCCACTGAGTTTATCCGACGAACCGTGCAGGCCGCTTTCAAAGGCGATTTTCCCCGCACCAGTGTCTTTCCGCCGCGCGTGGATACTTCGTTTTTCGTCCCGCCCACGCCCGATCAAAAAGCGGCGGCCAGGGAGAAATACTCGATCGGGCCGGAACAGGTCCATGTGATCTATGTCGGTCGCTTGGTCGTCAACAAAGGTATCTGTCAATTGATCCGACTACTGGATCTGTGGCCGATCCCCAATCTGACGTTGACGGTCGCCGGCAATTTTGATCAAGAGGATCGGCTTCAGTTTTCAGTAGCAACGCACAAGACCTTTCCTGATTATTTCCGGCAGGAAATTCTGCGTGAGAAAGAGCGGCCGTGGCTGCGGTTTCAACCGTCGATGAAGCAAGAGGAACTTCGCGAGTTTTTCTGGTCGGCCGATCTGTATACGTACCCGTCTATTTCGCCGGACGAAAATTTCGGGATCGCCAGCTGGGAGGCGGCGGCGTGTGGCCTGCCCGTGGTCGTGACGAATTTTGGTGGATTGCACGACTTAGCGGAAGGCATGCCGTGGCAGGGTGTGGGGACTTATCCGACTTTGCAGGGCGCACGCTTCAGCCTGCGCACTTTTCACGCGTGTCTGCAACGTGCCATTCAAGGCTATCGCACGTACCCGGCCGAGGCTATTCGGCACTTTGTCCGGCAGACCGTTTCGCCGGACATCGCCCGATCGAATTTAGCGGCGACCTTGGACTATTTGCGGCAGACTGCGCCGGAGCCTATCATCCCGACTGAGACAGCTCAAACAGTCATGCGACAAAAACTGGCGCAGACCATCGACCGGCGAGCCTATCGGCTTTTTGCGTGGGGGCGCACCAAAGATACGCCGCCCGATCCGGGCATGAGTGTGTACGGCGATGTGTGGAATAAGCCCAACTGGCCGCTGATCTACGGACTGTATAGCGAAGCCAGTCGTCCGCCCAAAGTCAATGTGCAGACGATCTGGCGAGGATTTTTCCGTGTTGCGCCGTGGCCCGCCGAACAGGCGCTGGTGGAGTTTGGTTTTCCGGGCCCGCGCCTCAAGCGCTATCCAGATCAAGCCTGGGCAACTTTGATGACGTGCGCCAGCGATGTCGGCGGTAACGACTACATATTTCAACCGAAAAGTTCACAGCAGATTCGACTGGTGCAGAAACTGGCGAATTACGGCTATCTTGTGCCTGATTAACGAAATGATCCGTGAACGGCTCACCGTAAGTCGATCATGGCCTGATCTGGTCATTTCTTCCCAGCTTCATCCACCTTTTGACCAGTCAAATACCCACTTTCCCCTCTTTCAAGCGATACACGGCTGGTGATATGCTGATCGCATGTCACGGCGTATCTGTGTATTAATCATTGCGTCGTCCGGGCCGTTCCGCGACGGCTTGCGAATATTGCTTCAGGCTAATCCGGCCATCGCACAGGTCGCTCTGTCCGATACGCTGGATGACGGTAGCCGATCGATCGCTCAGCAGTCGCCTGATGCGATCGTGGTCGATGCCGATCTGCTTGATCCGGCTGTCTTTGAGGCGCAACTTGGACAATTGAAGATACTGACGCCGCACACGCTGCGGCTCATCATCGTTCACACTCAAACTCAGCAGCAGTGGGTGCGAAACGCCGGCTTACCGGCCCTGTTGGCTGGGTTCACCGCCGAGGATCTGTTTGCGGCCATTCTAAGTTGAGGGCTGATTGCCTATCAATGTGCAGGGCGGGTTTCAGTAACGTCATGTGCGTCGAAAGCGTCGGCCTCGTCGTCGTGCTGACCGAGGCCAAGTAAGTTGAAATCGCATCATGCGAGAAAGGTTTGCCATGAATCCAATCTTCTCTCAAACGGGCTACATTCTTAAACGGCAGGGACTGTCACTTGGTGGAAAATATCGTCTCTTTGATCAGTCAAGCGATAAGCCTTTGCTCTTCATCGAGGAAAAGGTCAAGTTGCTGCCGCCCTCAACCACGGTCCATGCGTATGCGGACGAGAAAAAGCAACACGAAGTCCTGACGCTTAAGGATAGTCCAGCCGAACACGTGGACCTGGATGTGATCGACGCCGAAAGCGGCCAAAAGATCGGCAGGATCAGTATGGCCGCCGATAAAGCCTCCGAGATCGTCAAGGATGCCTGGCACATCCTGGACGCTGAGGACAAGCCGATTGGCAAGGTATACGAAAAAAGCACCGGCCAGTCCCTCCTGCGCCAGGCGTTGGGCAACGATCTGCCGCAACAATTGGACATGACGGTGGGCGAGACCCTCGTCGGACAATTGCGCCAAAAGGTCAAAATGATGGGCTATGAGTTGACCATTGATTTCAGCCAGGATATCGCGCACCTCCTCGATCGTCGCCTGGGCATTGCCATAGCCATCTTTGTCGCGACCCATCAAGGGAAAGAAGCCTAGGTGTTCCTGACAGCAGTTTCTTTAAGCGCATTATCTGCCGCGTTCGCTTAAGCCACTCAATGCGGATCAACTCAACATCAGTAAACGATCTGGCCGTTGCAGACGCAGCGGCCAGGTCGTTTATCATGATGATTGATCAGGACATGTTGGTGTCGGGTGTTGGCTTGACTCTGAGGATGAGATGGCGATACAATCAGACCGCAAGTTTGCGGATCAGGCTGTTACGTTGAGGCGAACGATCTGGATTAGTTGGGCGGTAGGCCCACCTACATTATAAATCAGCAGCCGCAAAAGTCGCCTACATGGAATTTTTTAAGATTCGCACTGCTGCAAAGCCCTTGAGAATAAGCCTTTTTTGCAGGTCATTCACGCCCAGAAATCATGCTTTTAGGGCTTGTAGGTGAGTTTTGCGGCTGCTGTTATAAATAGCTTCCTTTCGAAGAGCTCGTATATTTAGACACATAGGCGAGTACATGCTCGAAGGAGTCAGAGTACAATGGAAGCCATTTTGGGCATAGCTGCAATCATTGCCGGTTTCCTCGGAATCTACTACGGCTACCGGCTCAGCGAGAGCGCGGCCAAACGCCGCGAGCTAGACGACGAACATCGTCAAAACGCAGCTTTTCGAAAGCTGTTAAGTTATGAAATAGACGAAAATCTTAACGTACTACGATCATTAGCAGAATCCATCAGCAAAGGCGAGAATAGCGTGCGTGCTCGTGGAGAGGAGAAAGACATGCCGAAATATTTCGCCATGTTTCTTACAACTACTCCTGAGCCACCTTTCAATTCCATCGTGTGGACCACCCAAATGCACTTTGCCGTCAGCGCTCTTGAAGATCAGACTTTAAGCCGCGTCTTCCATTTCTATACTGGCCTAGATTATCTTCGAAAACTTCGAAACGCGATGATTAGCATAAAAAGCGAAAGCATGATAATTCGGCAATCAGATGTTCTGACTTCTTGGAAAGTTCCTGATTTCAGAAATGAGGAGGTAGAGTCATTCGTTGTGGAGTTCAAGAACATGTTAAACCACCTATTGTCCGAATCAAACCCATTTTCAATCACGAAAATGACGGTTGAAACGGGTGACAGGACTGTCGCCCAACACGGCGTCCCCTAGAAGAGGGGAATGCTATGCGGCCGACCGCCGATCTCGCCGGAGTTGGGCGTCAGTGCTGAAGACAGTCGTTCGGGTCGCCGGCGGCTGACGACTGGACGTTGGACGGCTGTGTCGGACTACCGCAATCATCAAGAGAGTCAGTCATGTTGCCATTCGATGAGGAAATATTGGATAAGGTGGAGGCGCAACTGCGCTTGAACTGCCCATCGCCCGAATCAGAGATTGCTGGATTGGGGAGAATTGCAGCGCATTTGCCTGACAGTGAAGAAACGGCGAGAATTCGTCGCCTTGTAATAGATGTTGACGACCTTACAGCACAAGCCCGATGGCATCTCGGCTACGCTTTGCTACTAATGGAAACTCAACCACATATTCTTGACAACAAAGAGCCTGATGATGAGATCGAAAGAATGATAAGGGCAGGAGTGCCTTCAGGTGCGCTCCTCTTGCTTCGCGGATATATTAGAGAAGCAGATAGAGTCTTGTACTCCGACTTGTCGGCACAAAGGCAAGGGGGAACGGTTGCAGGTTGGATATTTCATATGATGATCGATAGTGCAATCTATCGGATCATCTCTGCATTGGATCGCTTGGCTCATATCTTATGGTATGCGGCTAATCTTCCTTTGCAAGACAAATATGGTGTCAAGGCCCGGATTTATTTCCGTAGCAAGAAAATCGAGAAGATACACAGTGTTATTAACGACAGTCACAGCCAGGAACTGTTGAGAATCGCCAATGAGCCTATCCTCGACTTCGCCATTACCTACCGTGATGGACTAACACATGATGCAAAGACCTACTCCAAAGTTGCTGGTTCTATGCCTATAGATGAATGGACTACTCCTGATGGAAAGCGATTCGTCATGCGCGATGAAGAAATGACTGCTGACTGGCTTTTTGCCCTAGCTAACGCGACATATCATCAACTACTCGAAGCCTTGAAGCCATCCGTGGCAATCTGTGAAACTCAGTTCTCATCCAAACTACCGGCAGGCTAATTTCCTGTGTTACGCCACCCAACACCGCATCCCCAAAAGACGGAGATTTTATGCAGCCACGACCAAGACCTGACAGGTTTTCAAAACCTGTCAGGTCTTTCCTTGCCAAGCCCTTCAGGCCATCGCCCGAAGGGTCTTCGTTTGTGGTGTGATCGAGAACCATGAAGCTAGTTGGGAATGCAATCGGCCAACGGTGATTTCTTCGCACTGAATCATGCTACAATACGCGCCACGAAATCCTCAGCCTCGAAGTGTCCCACATGAACGTTCCGTTTAGTTTGTGTATCAGCGCGTTTTCCTTCGTCAGTGTGCCGCTGTTTATTGCGGGCCTGATCAGCACGTACTATTTGATTCGCTTCAAGGACAAGACACCAGCCACCTGGTATATCGTGGGCGGGCTGGGCGGTCTGACCCTGAGCATGTTGGCCTGGTTTTTCAATACCGCCCTGGTGTTCTGGGGCACAGCGCTGAATACCACACCCGATGCCGCGGCGATCTTTGCCATAGCCGCAGTGATTGGTTTTCTCTACCACTATCCGCAGCCGGTCCGCTCGCTTGAAGCGCGACTGGCGATGGGCGCGGGCGTAAGCCTGGCCGTTGTGGCAGCTGGCTATAGTCTCTGGTACGCCTGTCAAGTGGTGATCGGACGCGCCGTTGACCTGATCGTCCCACCGGCATATTCATATTTGATGGCGCTGGCGGCTACGTTGGCGCTGGGGCTGGCCGTGCGCCGTCTGATCGTCGTGCGTCGCACTGCGCCCGAACGGGCCAGAGCAGTGCGCAATGTACTGTTGGCCCTGATATTGGGCCTGACGCAGTCCGCGGCTTCCAACCTGGCCCTGCTGGGTTATCTGCCGATGCCGGTCGATACGTTTATCGTTGGGCTGTCGCTGCTGGCGATGGAGACAGTGCTGGTCTATTCCACCTGGGATCACGTCGTGCATCAGCCCAACCTGATCACCAAGTTGATCGGCCTGTCGCTGGTGACAGTGTTGGCCTTGCTGGGCGCGATCGGTCTGTTTGAAGTTCACGAGGCGACGTTGCAAAGCGAGGCTGAGCGCCTGTTGGAAACCGATGTCGCGCAACGCGCCGTGCAGGCCAACGACTTGAGCGGGTTGCCCGGCTCGATCGTGAGTGTGATGGCCGTCGGCCCGGTGGCGGCCCCGATTTATCAACGCGCCGATCAAGGTGATCTTACTCCACTGGTGACTGAAATCGAGCAACGTGCGACGGTTACGCCTGATCCAACCAGGATCATGTGGGCCTATTACTACGATTACTTTGCCACCATGGGGAAACCGGTCAGGCCGCCGCACCTGTATGTGGGCCATCATCCCGCCTTGAGCTTCTATGAATACATCGGCTATTCCTTCACGGTGAACGGCGCCGCCTATGAGGCCATCTTCAGCGAGGCCGAAACGAACGCGCCGATCCACGCCAAGGGCGTGCAGCTGATCGGCGTGGTCATCGCCGCCAGCCTGTTCATTTTAGGGGTGTTTCCCGCCTTCTTCCGGCGCAGCCTGGTGCGGCCGTTGGATAATTTATTGCGCGGCGTGCGACAGGCCAATGCGGGCAATCTGGCTGTGAACGTCCCGATCACACACGATGATGAGTTGGGGTTCCTAACGCAATCGTTCAACACGATGGCGGCTTCGATCAAAGATCAGATTGCCGCCCGCCGCGAGCAGGAAGCGGCGCTGCGTGATCTCACGTTCCGATTGGAGCAGCGCGTGGCCGATCGGACGCGCGACTTGACAGTGTTGTATGAAGTCACCTCGGCGGCGAACCGGGTCGTGGGGTTGGACGAGCTGCTGGGTGAGATCATGTCACTGACTCGGCTCGCGTTGAATAGCACAGCCGGCTCCATCCACTTGCGTGAAGACGCGAAGGCAGCGTTGCGATTGGTTGTGCAGCAAGGCCCCAGCCTATCACCAGCCTCCACCGAAATTTTCACACAGGTCATGGATCGGCGCGAAGCGCTGTTTATTCCAGATGTGGCGGTCGATGCGCGGGTGAAGTGGCCTGACCTGCCAGACGAGGCCGTGCGTTTGGTGATCGCGCCGTTAGCCACCGCCGATCAGCTGTTGGGCGTCTTGAGCGTGGTGCGTGTGGGCGGCGCGCTGTTCAACGTCGAAGAGATCGCGTTGCTGACCTCGATTGCCGAACAAGTGGGCGTGATCGTGACGAATGCGCGACTGCGCCAACAGGCGGCGCAGTTGGAAGAACGCCAGCGCATCGCGCGTGATCTGCATGATTCGGTGACGCAATCCTTGTATGGCCTGGTGACACTGACGGAAGCCGGGCAGCTCGATCTGCAACGCGACGAACCCGATCGGGTTGCGCTGCGCCAGACGTTCGATCGGCTGGGCGAGACCACGCGCCAGGCCCTGAAAGAATTGCGGCTGTTCATCTTCGAACTCAATCCGCCGGTGCTGGCGGATGAAGGTCTGATCGGCGCGCTGCACCTGCGGCTCGCGTCGGTGGAAGGCCGATCCGATCTGGCGGCGCGTCTACTGGCGGACGATACGATCCGGCTGCCGTTATCGATCGAAACGGAGTTGTATCACATCGCCAACGAAGCGCTGAACAACATTCTGAAACACGCGCACGCCCGATCGATCACGGTGTATCTCAGTCGTGAAGACGCTTCCATCGTGTTGGAAGTCATCGACGATGGTTGCGGCTTCGATGTGGCGACCGCGCAGGCCGCGGGTGGACTGGGTCTGAACAATCTCTACGAACGGAGCCGCCGCATCGGCGGCTCGCTCAAAATTCTATCCAGACCGGGCGCGGGAACGCGCGTGCGGGTGGTAATACCTGAGGGGGCATGATGACGAAGACTGCACCATTACGCATCCTGTTGGCCGACGATCATGCCATTGTGCGCGAGGGCCTGACTAGCGTCATCAGTCGTCAGGCTGATATGCAGGTGGTGGGTCAGGCAGCCAACGGTCAGGAAGCCATCGCGCTGGCGTTGACCCTGCAGCCCGATGTGATTCTGCTCGATCTGGTGATGCCAATCAAAGACGGTCTGGAGGCGATTCAGGCGATCCGGCAAGCGAACGAACACGCGCGCATTTTGGTGTTGACCAGCTTTGCCAATGACAGCCGCGTCTTTCCTGCGATCAAAGCGGGCGCGCTAGGTTACCTGCTCAAAGACGCGACGCACGATCAATTGCTGCAAGCGATTCGGGATGTCGCGCAAGGTCGCGCGTCACTCCATCCTGCCATCGCCTTGAAGGTCATGCGCGAGATCGATCGGCCTGCGCCCGATCTGCCTCCGACGCCCGATCCGCTGACCGCGCGAGAAATGGACACGCTGCGCCTCATTGCGCGTGGCCTGACCAATCAAGAGATCGCGACGGAACTGGGCCTTCACGAGCGCACCGTCGTCAAGTATGTAACCAATATCCTCGAAAAGTTGCACCTCGCCAACCGAACGCAGGCCGCGTTGTATGCGCTGCGGCAGGGCATAGCAGATCTATAGCCGATCGATTGATCAGCTGTCGCCTGATACCAGAATACCTGTGTAATCCAAGTGCCCCACCTCTCTCGTGGTGACTGAGCTCTCTCGGAAAGTCCGAGAAGCCGATTTCTCGAGGCGACGTGGGGCGCATCGTCCAGCGACTACACCGTCATTGTGCGCCCGCACGGCACAACCCTGAACGCGGGTAACGTGATTCACGGGCTGAGCGATCACATGACCTATGCTACCGAAGATGCCAATATGCAGATTGGGTTCACGGCGAACGGTTGGAGCATGGGACAGACGGTGGGCGGTGCGGCGAATATCGCCCTGACGATCTGGTGGAACAATCCATCGAACACGCTGTACAACAATAATACGGGAGTGACGGCGACTGAGTCGGCCAATGATGCGATTGGCAACATCTGGATTTACAAGAATTCATTCAACAGTCCTGTGGCGACATACACCCCCAACACCGTCAGCGGCACGTGGAACGTAACAGCGACAGCCGCCGTGGGCGATTGGTTCGTGGTGAAATTCCAAGATTCCTCGTCATTGTCACCGGCGCGTAACTCAACAAAGGATTACACCTGGTCAGCCCCGATCTGGTACGATCCGGCGCACGCTGATGCACCCATCGTGCTGGCCTGCGATCCCACTGAAACGCCGACGCCGACCGATCCACCAACGCCGACTTCCACCATGACGCACGGCTTTCTCATAAAAAATTGACCTGCTCCAAAAAGTTCTTGAATAGTTTGGCGTTATCCGCAAAATCGGACATCTATGTGCTTATCGGGCGATTCTCACTTTGCCGGCTCGCAAGATGCACGAAGAACAGATCGATCCTGATGATCGTGTCGCTGTGCAACGTCTCAATCTTGAAGTGGCCCGTTTGACGGGGTACCGAGGTCGTTGACCTAGCGGAACGGGCGAACCGGCGTGAAAGTTTGCTGGCGCCGAACTTGAGTGAGGTCACATGCCCGCTATCAAATGGACTGAGATCGAACGCCAACTGGATCAGATGGATAAACCCGAACTGCTCGCCTTGCTACATGACGTGTTTAAGTCATCCGACACTGCGCGGACCTTTCTCACGCTGCGAGTGCTGGGTACCGATGGCGGCGAAACGCTGGAAAAGTATCGTAAGCGGGTGGTCAACCAATTCTTTCCGCCACGTGGTGACGGAAAGTTGGATTTACGCGAAGCCCGACGGAGCATCCGTGAATATCAGAAAACGACCGGCGATCTGGCTGGCACGATTGATTGATTTGCTGTTGACCTACGTCGAAACCGGCACGCGCTTCACGAACTCATTTGGTGACATCAACGAAAACTTCTACAGCAGTCTTGAATCGGCGCTGGGCGAGATGGTCGATCTCTTCCGCACACCGGTCGGGCGCCCGTTCTATGCGCGTTTTCAGGATCGTCTTCGCAAATTACAGCGCGCGGCTTCGGGCATTGGTTGGGGGTACAGTGATGTGGTTCTCGAAACGCTGGGCCAATTAGAAGCTGATGCCGAGACGTGGACCGAAGGGGAAGATAGTGATTGTAGGTGGCGCGGCTCACGTTGCTGGGCAACTATTTTCCGTAGCAGCTCGTGAACGTCCCGGCAGGTGACCAGTACGTCGAACTGCCTTCCACCGCCACTTGCTCGTGCAACAGCACCTTGTCGTTGACGACGATCGTCAATTCCCAAGTTCCCGCATGCAACCCGCCCGGCTCTTTGAGCGTGACCTGGTCCGTGCCCGCGTCAGGTCCTGGCCAAGCGCAATCGTATTTAACCCATTCGTTGCCATCCATGGTCCAGCGACGCACATAGTGAGAGCCACGGGGAATATTGGCATAACCCCATTGCAGATAAATCTTTGTGGTTCCTTCCGGGAAGGTGCGTATGGCGTTATTGCCATTCGGCAAACAGGGGGCGGCGCACGCAGCAAAATCACTGATACGAGGATCACCGTGTCCTGCTGAAATGGCTGTTGAGTTCAGTGTAGGCGAGATCGCTGTGGGTGCGGTTAAGCCGGCGGCCTCAGTCGGCGGGATCAGCGTCTGATTGGGCGCGAAATTAGCACTGGGCGAACCTTGACTCGACGGAGCTGGCAAATTCGATACGGACGCTCCATGCCCTAACGCTACCACGGCGATCGCAATGCCAAGGACCAAAACGCCGATGAATACCATCCCTCCAACAGGTATTCTGGACTTCGGCTTTGTACTCACCCGGGTAAGGGGTGAGGCTTGCGGCGCAGCCGCCTCACCCGCAGCGGCGCTATCCAGGACCCGCGCCATCTCGCCAGCCGTGTGAAACCGGGCTTCGCGCTCCTTCGCCATCGCACGCTCGATGACGATTTGACAGGTAGCCGGTAAATTGGGATTGCTGTCCAACACGCGTGGCACCGGTTCGGACACATGCTTGAGCATAATGCTGTACGGCGTGTCGCCTTCATAGGGCAGCCGGCCCGTCAACATCTCAAACAGAATTGCGCCAAAGGCATAGATGTCGCTGCGTCGATCGATGTCCGACTCGCCGCGGATTTGTTCGGGACTCATGTAGGCCGGCGTGCCGACCACGGCATTGCTACGCGTCAGCACGACGCTGGCTTGCGACCATTTCGCAATGCCAAAGTCAGAGATGTATGGGTTGTCGTACTCGTCGAACAACACGTTGCCTGGTTTGAGATCGCGGTGAATGATGCCTTTGGCATGCGCGGCGTCCAATGCGCCGGCCAACCGCTCGGTGAGACGGGTCGCTTCGGCCAGAGAAAGCGCGCCACGTTTCAGGCGCTCGGTCAGCGATCCACCCTTCATGAGCCGCATCACGAGATACAATTGGCCGTTGTCTTCGCCGTAATCGTAGACGGGCACGATCGCAGGATGCTCCAGCATCGCGATGGTTTTGGCTTCGCGCTCGAAGCGAGCGCGGGCTTCCGTGTCTTGCAGGACTTCGCGCGGCAGTAACTTGAGGGCCACCTCTCGGTCGAAGCGCGGGTCATGCGCGGTGTAGACGGTGGCCATGCCGCCGCGCCCAATTTCGGATTTGATTTGATAACGCCCCATCATGTTGGCGCCCATCTGTCATGCTCTCTGTGACTCAGCCTGGCTGAATGATGTTCAGATAAGGTGTTCAGTACGCCATCTCGCACTGCAGTCTGGATCTCATGTGTGCAACGCGAGGTGTTGGTTGAGGTGAGGATATGACGATTGTATTAAGAATGAAGGGAAAAAGCAAGCGAATCGCATCGCGCGAGTATCCGCAGGCTTTCAATTGCCGGCGCAGCACAGCGTCACCTTCACATCCGCTTGGCGCGGCGTGAAATCGATCAAACATCTATTGGGATGCTGACAACGGCATTGACGTAATGAATTACAAAGCACCGTGAGTGTGGACGATCTCAACTGGTTGCCTGACGGAAAGCACCATCTGATCACTGGCGCTTTTTGGACTCTTATCATCAAACGCATCTAGCAAGTCACGGATGAATTAATCCAATATGCTAAACGGTGCTGCGTCTTTCGTGCATTGACATCAGCAGAATGGCAGCAATTTGGCCACGCGGTGAAGTGAGAGAAATTAACGTTGTTTGTGTCATGCTAGCCTGTTACACTCACAAGCAAGCTTGAAGATTTAAATCAGCTCTCGAATGATCATTTCGTCGATCATGCGGGAGAGTAACCTCTGGAGAGTGCTCAGCGATCTTCGTGTCGTTTGGCGAACAGCAGAAGGAAGGTTGGTGCTTACATGTGCCCACGCTGAGCCAACACGGCCTCGATGGTGGCATCCTCTTAAAAACTGCCGTTGATTGTTGCCTTCCACTCCGCTAAGATTTCCCCCTGAACGAGGTGACTGGCCTCGTTCCCCCTAGAAACGGCTACTTCGCAGAATCGGCTTTCTGTGCAGCAGACAGGCTCCAAAGCCATCTTTCAAGCCGTTTTTTAGGCCGAAAAAGGCCGTTCTGTGTTGCGTATAACATTTTCGATTACATTCGGAGATCACCCATGCTCACTTTTGACGATGCTCTACCATTGTTCAAATCAGCGCTGTGTGACGATCAAGATCGCAGCGCGCTCACCATCAAAGCTTATCTAGCCGATGTGCGGGCCTTCGTGGCCTGGCTGTGTCAGACCTCCGACGCGCCCCGCGAACTATCCGCCATCACGCCGACGCATTTGAAAACGTATCGCAGTTATCTCTCTGACGAACAACATCAGAAAGCCAGCACGGTCAATCGCCGTTTGGCGGCTTTGCGTGCATTTTTCAAGTGGGCAATCGATCAGCATGATCTGAAGCGCAGTCCGTTGACGGGGATCAAAGCCCTGCGCCAGCAGCTGGCCGCGCCCCGCTGGCTTGAGCCTGAAGCTGAGTATCGTTTGCAACAGGCCTTGGAGCAACGCCAACAAAGTGTTTCTGCGAAAACATTGGCGACGGCGGATTGGCGCATCTATCGTGATGCAGCCTTGATCACCTTGATGTGGAAGGCGGGACTGCGCGTGTCAGAGGTTGTCGCGCTTGACGTGAGCGATGTGAAGATTCAATCGCGTTTGCGCGGTACAGTTCAGGTACGGCACGGTAAGGGCGGAAAGCGGCGAACCGTCCCGTTGAATGCTACGGCGATTGCGGCGTTGCAAGATTGGTTGGCCGTGCGACCCGATGAGGGCCGGGCGTTATTCCTGAGCAAAACCAAGCGGCGACTCACCACACGCGTGATGCAACAAATCGTCGAGCAGATCGGACGCGAGGCCGCGGCTTTAGTGAAGACGCGCAGCGCGGAAGACCGGGCCGTGATTGAAGCGTTGAACGCGTTATCACCGCATGTGTTGCGTCATACTGCGGCCAAGCGTTTGCTCGACGCTGGCGCACAGTTGACGGAGGTAGCGGAGATATTGGGACATGAAGATCTCAACATCACGCGCCGTTACACGCAGCCCGGTGCAGATGATTTGGGCCTCAGTCTTCGTTTCGGCCACTCTTGGGTAAAATATCTCCCCAGTCATGTGGGGAGGCGAGCCTGTGTCCGAGGATACCACACCACGCCGAAGGTACTGGAAGCGAGCAGTGATTGCCGAGGCGATGTCCCAGTTGGAGG
>PMCF01000139.1 GCA_003154115.1 Anaerolineae bacterium | reverse complement strand
CACATCCTGTTGCTGGATGGCTGTTCGTTGGCCTGTGGCACGCGCCTGCTCAAGGGCGCCTTCCCGGAGAGTAAGCCCAGCGTGGCGTTCACCGATCAGCTGTTCGAGCTGGATCGTCCGCTCTTTAGCGTCGACGAGGTCACGGAAGTCGAAATCAAAACTTATGCGCGCACGGTTGCTGAAAAAGTCGTCGCTGAAAAACTGGACGGCGCACCGGCTGCGTCACGCGTCACAGCCACCGCCTGTGCGGGGAGGTAGAAAATGTCCGACGAAAAAACACAGTCCGCCCAACCGCCTCAGCCGAATGAACAGGCGCCAGCTGCTGGGCCAATGCTGTTTCAGGAAATGTTTGAAGAGATGATGCGCCGCTGCGGTTGTCGCCCGGAACAGATGGGCGCGCTGTGGACGACTTGTTGCGGCCAGCCACTTGAGAAGCAAGAAAAGTCCAGAGATCTTTAGCTTCAAGCTCACCTCTGCTCAATCCGTCATCCTTGACGAGACGCGTAGCGTGCCAACGCTAATCATCGAGGGCGGCGTGTTGAGCAGAGGTGGCAAAACCACAGATTTGCCCACTCCGCAGCACAACCGGCAGTGTCCACACCAGATTTCACACGCGGTATAATACCTTTGAAAACTCGCACAGGTTGAGCTGCCTCGCATGAGCGACCCTCTGGATCAAGTCTGGGATCAATACCATCACCGGCTGAAAGCTTTCATCCGCAACCGGGTCGAAGATGACGCTGCCGCCGAAGACCTTTTGCAAGAGAGCTTCATTCGCGTGCATCGTCATCTCTGTTGCCAGCCAGACTGGAACAAACCCGACGGCTGGTTCTACCAGATCGCCTGCAACCTCATCATCGATCATTACCGCCGGCGGCGCGAACTGGTGGAACTCTCGGACACCTGGCCGGCTGATCCCGATGTGCCCGAAGACGACCCCGCAGCGGAGTGGGCACTTTCACTGAAAGACATGATCGACGAGTTGCCAGAACCCTATCGGCAGGCCTTACTGCTGACCGAATATCAGGGCCTGAGCCAGGTAACTACTCAGCCACCGTCATTGCGNNNCAATCTCCTTGCCAGTCAACGAATATGGCGAGCCGTGCTGGAGATTGCTTCGTCGCACGCCCTATCCGCAAAGCGGGGGCGCGCTCGCCTGGCGACGATGTGGCGACAGCGCTCACCTGCCCCGCGCCTTTGGCGGGGTCGCAATGACGGCTGAGTAGTTACTTTATTTGTTACTACTCAGCCGTTTTGCTATGCGCCGTGCCGTGTCATGCCCGAAGGCTTCTATCGGGCATCCAGAGTGACGACCGGCGATTGCTCTTGGTTGGGCTACTGGATTCCCGCTTAAAACGTGCGGGAATGACATCGCAGCGCAGGCTGAGTAGTTACTTTATTTGGGCTATTCTCGGCTGGCAATCCGCCCTACCGCTCGATGCAAATCTTCCGCACCGGGTTGCGTGTAGCGGCGCGTCGTATTCAAATCCTCATGCCCCAGAATGGCACCTACCTCGGTTAGCTGCGCGCCGGCATCGAGCATTCGTTTTCCGCAGGTGTGGCGCAACCCTGCGCCAACCGCGCCCCAACTTTGCGCCTGCCAAATGTCACCCTCAGTGTATGACATTCCTCACCACTTACAGATTTTTCCCCAAGCTAAGTAGTTTTACGGATAGACAAGCGATCCATTTAGCCTCACAATAGTAGACAACGGGTATGAGTCTCGCGCAGGTTGCTTGGAAGGAGCAGATCGCCATGTTATATCGCCTCTTGTCTTTCATCACGATTGTTTCGCTGGTCTTCACCTCGTTCACCGCCGCTGTTCCGGTTGAACACACTGTTGCCATTCCGCAGGCCGCGGAGCAAACCGCGCGCGATGGTGTGCTGTTCCGCACAACAGTCACGCTCAAGCAGCCGACTGATCGCGTGCGACTCGATCAACTCGGCATCGTCGTGCTGAGTGAGACCGCCGATCGTGCCGTCGTGCTGGTCGACGCCGATCAACTCGAAACGCTGGCCCGCCTGCGCTTTGAACCGAACGTCACCGATGAGGCCGGCTTGCTCGTCACACGAAATGCCTCAAGCAATCCGTGGCTGGCGGATAGCCTGCAACCGCTGTTCACGCAAGCCACGGCGACGCAAGCGGCTGTCGCCAAAGCCAATGCCGCAGCCAAGACCGAGACTTATGCGCCGCTGCGGGCGATGATGCAAGCATTGTCGCCGGAGCAGCGCGCCGGCCTGAATGCGCTGTCCTCAATCGACGACGATGGCGACGGGCTGACCAACACTCAAGAACAGTGGTGGTGTACCGATCCGCTGAATGCTGATTCGGACAACGACGGCGTTCCTGATGGCGTCGAAGTGCAGCAGGCCATCGATTGGGTAGCGAATCGCCGCAATGGGCCGCCCGCCGGTGGGCCGCCCTTCAAGAGTTGGCCGATGGTGCCGGGCGATGCGAACTTCAATCCCAATTGCATCGACCGCGATCAAGACGCCGTGCCCGATGCAGCCGAGACCTGGGTGTTGGGTCTGAACCCGAATCGCGAGTCCACATCGGGCGACAAGTTTGACGATGGGCAGAAGTTGTTTGGCATTACCAAAGTGGGCTGGGGCGCGCGGCCCGGCCTGGCCGATAATAATCAGATCGGCGCGGAGATGCCCACCTGGGTGAAAGCGCCCGGCAATCATCCGATGGTTGCCGCTTACCCGGTGCCCGAGATTTCGGTCGTGCCGGGATCGTGGCACGTCAATCGCGTGACGACGATCACCACGCAGCAAGGGCAAATGACGCAATCGGCGAAAACGTATGGCAGTTCGGTCACGCGCGGCACGAGTGACAGCATTGCCAATTCGGTGACGTGGAATAACTGGGAAGAAGTGTCGCAGGCGGTGTCGACACCGTTGCAGGGCAATCTTCTTCTTGCACCAGAGTACAATCCTTGGCAAATCGCCTGGGGCGGCGTACAGGTGCTTGGAGGGATTACTGGTGGAGCATTGGGCTGTATTACTCTTGGACTGGAGACTGCAGGATTTGGTTGCGCCGCTTCCGTAATCGGAGGCGGCTTAGCGGTCGGTAGTGGTGTGGTGGATATCCTTGAAGGCCTAAAACCAGATGATGTGCAAAAGCAAATCTCCACGAACACATACCATATCACAAATAACAACGGGCTGAGTTCTCGGCAACTTGGACAAATAACTGCGAATCTAGATGCAAATTTTCAGTCGTTGGGAACATCGATTGATGGCATAGGGTACGCCATCAATCAACAAGGCGCATTGATGGCGCAAGGTCTGCATGATGTTGCCTATGCCATCACGCAGCCGCGCCTCACCGAGACCCACACCAACGGTCACTCCTATGGCGGCGCGCAGACGACCACGCACACCGAATCGGAAGAACACACGCTGTCCGAATCGGAAGGCTTCACCACCGGCGAGAACTGGAGCACGGCCTGGGCCGTCGATTCCAGCCACGCCGCCGATCTCACCTTCAACTACACGATCAGCAATACCGGCACCGAATACGCGCGCGAAATCTCCGGCCTGATCTTCAACGTCTATCTCGGCGACGACACCACGCCCATCGTCTCGTATCCGGCGTGGGAGCAGTTCCCGTCGGGCAAGTTGCAGAACGTCTTCCCCGGCGATTCGTTTACGTTCGCGTCGACGGCCATCCCGCTCACGCTCGATCAGATGAAGCGCATCGATCTGGGCGATCATCTCACCGTCGTGCTCGAAAACTACAGTTACGGCATCGATCAACTCTTCTATCAGAACGCCGTCAACGGCGGCGTGACGATCTTCACCGAAGGCGGCGCGGATGATGCCAACCCGCAGGTCGATTCGTATGTGATCCCGACCTGGGGCACCGAATCGGTACAGGACGTGATGACGCGCTACTTCCCGCATCAAGTCGATACCGATGGCCTGCTCAATTCGCTCTCGACGCCGACCTTTGTCAACCACGCGCCGACGTGGCATGAGCATTCCCTGTCCGATATCGCGTGGTGGAATATCTATCTGTCGCAGTCGGATGCGGGCAACACCGAATTGCGCGACCTGCCCGCGCAAGCCGGATCGGCCCTGTTTTTCCGCTTCAACCGCGACTCCGATCGAGATGGCTACCCCGATCGAGCGGAGGAGCAATACGGCACTGATCCGCATGATCCCGCCTCACATCCGCAGCCCGAACTCCTCGCGGGTTATGCGACCACACGCGTTGGAAATGTCGTGACGGCTACGCTGGCGCTCGACAACGCGGGCACGTTCGATGCCTATCACATCAGCGCGGTGATGGTTTCGCCCGATGAGTCTACGACCATTGGCAACAACACGGTAGGCGGCAATGGCCGCGTGCGACCGGGCCGCCATGTCGCAGTTGGCAGTCTGATCAAGCAGCCGGGCCTCGGCAACTGGGGCGCGAATACGGCGAAGGTCTATTCAACTGGTGATTACGGCGGCAGTCTCGATCGGACGTACACCTTCAACGTCAGCACGCCGGGCGTAGTGGGTTCGGGCAGCGCGGCGATGGCGTGGAACGACGGCACGGGCGCGACGGGCACGCTCAACCTCGGCGCGAGTTATCACGCACCCCTGCCGCTCGATGTGTCACAGGGCTTGCAGGTGGGTTTCAACACCGGCACGCTCAACGCGGGTACGTCGTTTACTGTCACAGCGCTGTCGCCGCGTGACACGTTCACGTACACGATCAACAGCGAACCGTTCATGCCGCCCGTCGTCATTGTCGGCTACAGCGATCCGCAGGGCGCGCATCGCTTCGTGACGCCCGTACAACTGCCGGATTTGCAAACGAGCCTCGTGCCGACGTACACCGGGCAGATGTTGCCAAATGTGGGTCTGTCGATTGCGACGACGGGATCCGTAACACCGACCGGCATGAACACGACAAACTTCATCTTCAACAGTCCGGCTGCGGCGACGATTGTCGGTGCGCATCTCTACGTGGACTTCGTCTCGAATGGCGCACTGGTGCTGCACCAGCCTTTCACGCTCACGCTCAATGCCGGGCCGACGGTCTATGCCGCGACGTGGTCGACCTCGCAATTCTCGCAGACGTTTGACGCGACCGCCGACAACATTCTCATCGCGCACTGGACGGACAGCGAAGGCAACATCATCGATTCGGCGGCGCGACCGTTGAATACTTTTGCGACTGATCCCGTGCCTGCCTTTGCCATGAACGCCACCGATCAAACCTGGAACTTCGGCACGGTCACGCGGGGCGAGCAGCTGCAACACACCTTCACGTTTGGCAGCACGGGCTTTGTTAATCTGCTGGTGTATTTGGGCAACACGAATGGCCTCACCATCACAGGAGCGACCTCGCGCCAGTTGTCGCCCGCCGATACCGCGACGTACACCGTCACGCTCGATACAGCAACCCAACCCACCGGCCCATTCAATCGCGCGCTGACGCTGCGCACCAGTGATCCCGCGAATCCGACGCGCACGCTTACGGTGATAGGCAACATCAGCGCACCAGCGGGTGCAGCCAATGCCTTCGATGTGACGAATCGCCCGTGGGACAAGCGCGTGCTGGTGTATGGCAATGTATCGCAATACACCGCAGTCGATTTCGTGGAGAACATTCAACCAGATACGGCCAGCATTGAACCCTGCAAAGTGTTTGATGAAAGTGGCACTACCTTGAAGGGCATTGGCAAAGCCTGCGCAGACTTTGGCGGCGGTGTAAGTTCGGGCCAGATGTTTGGCGATGGTTCCGATGGGCCGTTGACCGTTTCATCGAATCAAACAATCAACTCATATGCAGCCTTGAATTCCAGTGTGAATTCAGGCGCAACATCGTTAGGCGTCTCGACTACTTCTGGGTTCTCGGCCAATCATGAAATTCTGATTCACCAAACTCAAGGTACTGGTGCCGGTTTATATGAATTTGCGACAATTGCTGGTCTTGGTTCTGGGGTTTTGACTTTGACGAAGCCAATCTCAAATGTCTACACCATTGGCGGCAGTTCGCATGCGCAAATCGTGAGTGTCCCGCATTACACTGATGTCACAATTCAAAATGGAGGGAAACTGACTGCACCTGCATGGAACGGTAATACAGGCGGTATTCTCGTAATCCGAGCAACGGGCACAATGCTTGTCAATGGAACGATAGATATATCGGGAAAAGGATTTAGAGGGGGAATTGGTGGCCCATCAGTCAATGATCGACAGGGGCGGCAAGGCGAGAGTTACACCGGTCCTGGAGTATCTACTACAACAAATAACGTGGGTGGCGGTGGCGGTGCTCAAGGAGATCCAAGCCCCACAAACGGCGGCGCAGAGGGCGGTGGCGGCGGCGGTGCAGGTTACCTCACGTCTGGTAGTAATGGACATCAAGGCCACGAAAGCGTTCCTCCTGGAATTGGAGGAATTCCTTACGGGCAGGGTTTTTCAAATGAAATTCATTTAGGGTCGGGCGGTGGTGGAGGTGGTGCGGATGGCGACCCAAATTGCTCACCTTATGGAGGTAACGGGGGAAACGGCGGTGGAATCGGACTACTCTATGCAAGCAATACCTTAGTATCTGGAACGATCTCTTTCGACGGAGCAAATGGCGCGGCAGGTGGTCCTTGCTCCGGTGGCGGCGGTGGCGGTTCAGGAGGTTCCTTAAATGTAACAGTTGGAACCGGTCAGGTGTTAGGCGGATTCATCACAGCCCAGGGTGGTTCGGGAGGCAATGCCTATAACTCGGGCACTGTCGGAGATGGCTATGGTGGAGACGCTTCACAAGGCAGAATTGGGGTGCAATATTGTAAATCTTTCTCTGGCTCTACCAACCCACCTACATCGGCTGTCCAGCTCACCTGTTACATTGCCGAGAAGACCGGTGCGTCCAGCGTTCGCTTCACGGTGCCGGATGTCATTACGAATAGCCAAAATCATACGATGCAATTCGGGCCGCACCTCAGCCTTGATGAGGGCGGCGGATCGATTATCACGCACAAACCGCATATCACACAGACTGATAGCAGCGTCGCGCAGGACGCGGCGGTCGATTTCGCCGAGAACATCCAGCCGGACAGCGCCAGCATTGAGCCGTGCAAGGTTTATGATGCAAACGGCACAACGCTAAAAGGCATCGGCAAAGCGTGCGCCGATTTTGGCGAGGGCGTGAGCTCAGGTCAAATGTTTGGTGATGGGCGCGATGGCGATCTCGTCGTGAATGCTGGGCAAACGATTGTGATCAACCAAACGCGCATCAATGTGTCTGCATCGGGATCAGCCGCATCACCGGCCAATTCTAATGGTTTCGCCGTTGGTGATACGGTGTTGTTCCATCAAACGCAAGGCACTGCGAATGTGGGCCGCTGGGAGTTCGCGCAGATCGCGGCGATCAATTCATCGACCAGTTGGACGTTGGCAAAGCCGCTTGCCTATGCTTACGATAACACCAACGGGAAAGCACAAGTGATCAAAGTGCCGCAGTATAGTAATGTAACGGTGAACACTGGGGGCACGCTGACTGCGCCTGCATGGGATGGATCGACAGGCGGTAATCTGATTTTGCAGGCGAATGGCACGGTTGTCATAAATGGCACGGTGAACGCGAATGGTCTTGGCTTTCGTAGCGGCTTTGGAAGTAGCCAAGCTGCGGGCCGTACAGGTCAATCCGGAGAATCATATTTGGGATTAGGAGCATATTGTACTAGTAGCGGGTGCCACGCGAATAAACAGAACAACGGTGGTGGTGGTGGCAGCGGCGGGATAATTTATGGCCAGTCTGGCGCTGGCGCTGGTGCCGGTTATGGAACGGATGGAAGCCCTGGAGGCTATGGCGATGCAATTCCAGGACAACCATACGGCACTTCTGATCTAAGCACCATCTTCTTGGGTTCTGGCGGGGGCGGTGGGTTTGAAAATGGTGGAGGCGTTCTTGGGGGATATGGTGGTAATGGCGGCGGCATATTACTTGCATTCGCTCGAAATATTCAGTTGAACGGCAATATTACGTCGAACGGAAGTGCGGGACAAACGGTATCAAGCTATGCGGGAGGCGGTGGCTCTGGTGGCAGTATTAAATTAGTCGCTAGTTCGGCATCGCTCGGAACAAGTCTGGGGACTGCATATGGTGGTTCTGGCGGAGTATCAACGGGCGGTCCCGGCCTAGGTGGTAATGGTGGTACTGGAAGTATTGGGCGCATCCGCATTGAATACTGCAATACCCTTTCTGGCACAACCAACCCGCCAGCTAGCACGCAGAAGCTCACTTGCTACATCGCCGAGAAAACCAGTGCGTCCAACGTTCGCTTCACGGTGCCGGATGCCATTACGAATAGCCAAAATTATACGATGCAATTCGGGCGATACTTCGCGTTTGGTGTGGGTGGCGGATCGATCATGACGCCGACACGATTGCTCGCGCAGAATTACGGCAGCGCCACGCTCGACGCGCTCGTCACCAATGTCGGTGCAGGCGGCCTCACGAATTTGCAAGTGCAGGTCGGCAATCAAACGATCTATGCCGCTTCGCAAACGATCACGCAACCGACTGTTATTTCGATCGGTAATTTCGCGGGTGCGCTCAATGCCTACCTCGCTTCACAACCAACCAACACCCTGATCGATGTGCCGATGACCGTGACGATCGATCGACAAGCCGATGTCATCCTCACCAATCTTGCGCTCACGCCTGCTCCTAGTGTGGACGCTACGCTTAACGCGGCGAGTGTCACCTTCAGTAACCCACTGCCGACTGAAAGTGATCCGGTCACTGTGACGGCAACCCTGAGCAACACGGGCAGTGCGTCCAGCGGCGGTTTGAGCGCGGCCTTCTTCGCGCAAGTACCGAACTGGGGCGACTGGTATATCGGTTCGGCCTATGTGCCAAACATCGCGGCGAATGGATCGGCGCAAGCGTCAATTCGTTGGGACACGTTGGGCTTCACCGGCACCACGCCGGTGCGCGTCGTCGTCGATCCGTACAATCGAGTGGCCGAGACGAACGAGAGCAACAACACCGTCACGACGACCCTCACCATTCGCACGCGGCCCGATCTCAGCTTCGCTTCGTTCGATCTCTTCAACGACGAACCTGTCACGAACGAACCGGTGACAGTCACGCTGACGCTGCGCAACCTCGGTCAAACGAATGCCGGCGCGCAGAACGTGGCGCTCTATCAAGGCAATCCTGAAGCGGGCGGTATTCTAATTGGCGCAATCGATCAGGCCGGATTGGCTGGCAACGCCACGACCCCAATTGCTTTCACGTGGACGCCGACGGCCACGGGGTCATATCGGTTGTTCGCGCGGGCCGATCGGAATGGGCAGATCAACGAATTTGACGAAGGCAACAATGATGCTTGGAAAGATGTGTACGTGGGCCTGCGCGGGCCGATCCTGATCGACAGCGGCGCAGCCAGTGATGAACCGTACACCAGCACGATCGGCTATGGCTTCGTCGATCTCGGCCAGCCCGATGTGATCATTCCATGCGGCGCGCAGCCCCCTGAAACGCTGCGTATGGACCCCGGCGGCCAGGTCGGCTATCGTTTCGATCACCTGCTGCCCGGTCACTTCTATCATCTCGATGTGACGCTGTATGAATGCGATGGCGCGGGCCGGCAGGAAAGCATCTTGGTCGATGGCAACCACATCGCCGGGCCGGCCGGCTTAGGCGATGGGCGTGTGCATCGCCTCTCGCTGCGGCTCGATCCGGCGCTATATGCCGATCGGACGATCAGCGTCACGATCGAAGCGCCCGGCATCGACGGCGCCGCAGTGAGCGCCATCAACTTGTTCGACATCGATTATCGCTATGCGGACGCGGGCGGCCCGATCGATCCGGCGTATCCCGGCGGGCGTTGGACGAACTTTGGCCGCGCCTATGGCTACACCAACGGCGTGGCCAATACGCTGTGGGGCACATTGCCCTATTCCAGCGTGCATGTCAATCCGATTTCCAATACGGTGTACTACCGCTTCGATGGCCTGCTGCCTGCGAAGCAATATCAAGTCAACCTGACGTTCTGGCAGCCTTCGGGCGCGGCGCGCGTGCAGAAGGTGCAGATCGACGGGGTTGATACGGGCACGACCATCAACACGGGTGATTATCAACTGCATCAGCTCGTGCTTGATGTCCCCAACAGCGCCTATGTCGATGGCCGCATCGACGTGGGCATCGTGCGTACCAATGCGACAACGGGCGCTTTCGTCAATGAGATCGCATTGGAAGAACTCACCGCGATTCTGCCGCCTGCCGCCAATTTCATGGCATCGCCAACTTCAGGCTATGCGCCGCTAACTGTGCAATTCACCGATCAATCCAGCGGCGCGATCATCAGCCGGCTGTGGGCGTTCGGCGATGGCGGCACGGCCACTCTTCCGAATCCCTTGTATACCTACAATTTGCCGGGCAACTACACCGTGAGTCTCGTCACCACTGGCCCAGGTGGCACAGACATTCTTACCCGCAGCAACTTCATCACGGTGACGGCCATTACGACGCAAACGGTAATGCGTATCAATCCGCTGGCGTCGTCGGCCAGTGTGGGAATACCCATTACCGTGGCTGTGATGATCTCGAATGTCACGAATCTCGGTTCGTTCCTATACACGCTTGGTTTTGATCCAGCACGTGTGCAAGTGCAGGCCGTGACGCTGGGCGAATTCCCTGGCAGTACGGGTCGCACCTTCACACCGATCGGCCCCACGATCGACAACGAGAATGGCACGGCGACCTTTGGCGCGTACAGTGTGGGTGGCACGCCGCCTGGCCCAAGCGGCGCAGGCAACCTGGCCTATGTGCGTTTGCAACCGATCAGCAGCGGTGTGACGGCTTTAACACTTTCCAGTGTCCAGGCCTCAACGGTGTCTGGTGGCAACCTTGAGGTCATCGCGCAGACGGGCACTTTGTCCATCGTGGCCTGCCTGGGCGACTTTGATGATGATGATGACATCGACATCCTCGATGTGCAACGTGTGGCTTATCGCTGGGGAACGCATACCGGGCAGCCACTTTACGATTCACTTTATGATGTGGAACCGCTCGGCGCACCCGATGGCGATATCGACATCCTCGACGTGCAAGTGGTCGCCTATCGTTGGAATACGCTTTGCAGCGCTGCGAGGCAGCTGGCCAAGGTATCTGCTGCGACCACACCTGTCACGCTCTCGATTCAACCCTATTCGCGCACTGTGAGTGTCAATCAGACCTTCACCACCAGCGTATGGATCAGTGATGTCGCCGATCTCGGCGCGTTTGAATTCACGCTGGCCTATAGCCCGACGCAGATTCAAGTTGTCAGCGCGACGGTCGCAGCGTTTCCGGCCAGCACGGGTCGAACATTTATCCCGGCCGGGCTGATCATCAGTCCGACGGCGGGCACCGTAACCTATGGGGTCTTCAGCCTCGGTGCGACACCGTCTGGCGCAAACGGCAGTGGCACACTGGCGATATTCACGTTGAAGGCGTTGAATGTTGGGCAGAGTAATCTGAACTTCAACGCTGCGCAAATCAGCGATCGCTCGGGCGCGGCGCAGGGAATTGCGTCAATGTTGAACGGGCAAGTGACCGTGGGTAAGCAAACGGAGTGGAAGGTGTATTTACCGACCATTCTAAAGTAGCTGAGACGCACAATATAAGTTATGTGCAACAAATTAGCCAAGGCTTGACAACCGCTCCGACGGGTATAAAATATATCTCTAAAGTATCATACTTTAAGGATGGTGCTTTTTATGGCCTTCTATCACCGTCAACACGAGCTCGCCTTGCTTGACACTGTCTTCCACCGTGCAGGGGGACAACTCTTTGTGCTGTATGGTCGGCGCCGTATCGGCAAAACAGCTTTGTTGACGCATTGGCTGGAAAGCCGCCACTATCGCGCGTTGTACTGGACGGCCGACCGACTGTCGAGCGCTGCGCAACTGCGCGACTTCTCACAAGCCGTACAGAACTTTCTCGATCCGACGCAGGACCTGCCCGCCGATTTCACGTACAGTTCGTGGGAGTTGGCTTTCACCGAGATTGCGCGCCTGGCGAAGGAGCGCGTCGTGGTGGTGATGGACGAATTCAGCTACCTGATTGAAGCCGATCCAGCGTTGACCAGTGTCCTGCAAAAAGTGTGGGATCATAAGTTGAAGAAGAGCCAGGTCGTGTTGGTTCTGACCGGCTCCCATGCGGGCATGATTGAACGCGAAGTGTTGGCCTATCGATCGCCCTTGTATAACCGTGCCACCAGCACCCTGCACCTGCAGCCGATGCCGTTTGGCGCGCTCGCTTCCTTTTTCCCCCACTACTCCGCGGACGACCGCGCGAAGATCTACGCGTGCGTGGGCGGCGTGCCCCAATATTTGGAATTGTGCGATCCCGATCAGTCAGCGGATGACAACCTGCTGCGCCTGCTGGCGAGCTCGATGATCATGGACGATGCGGGCGCGCTGCTGCGCGACCAACTGGGCGAGCCGCGCAACTATGCGGCGGTTACTTCTTCGATCGCCGCCGGCTACACCCGCATGTCCGAGATCGCCACCATGTCCGGATTACAGCCGTCCAATGTCGGCAAGTATCTGGATGTGCTGCAGCACCTAGGCATTATCGTGCGTGAGGTCCCGGCCACTGTCAGCCGCCCGGAGCGTAGCAAGCAGGGCCGGTACCGGGTGGTGGATCATTACTTGAGATTTTACTATCGCTTCATTGCGCCCGCGCGATCCAATCTGGAGCGGGGCTTGATTCAGCAAGCCTGGCAAAACATGCGGCAGCATCTCTCGGAATACATCGGGACGTTTGTCTTTGAAGAGCTTTGTCGCGAGTGGGTGCTGCGTCAGGGCGACGCTGGACAGCTCCCGTTTGTGCCGCGCCGCGTCGGCTCGTTTTGGGCTACCGGCAAACCGCAAATCGATGTCGTGGCCATCAACGAAGACGCGCATGCCATTCTACTGGGCGAGTGTAAGTGGACGGCGGAGCCGATTCGCAAGGGAGTCGTCGAAGGCTTTCTCAAACGCGCCGCGCAGATTATTCCAGCGCCAGCGGAAAACTGGAAAGTGACGTATGCCTTGTTCTCGAAAAGCGGCTTCACGGCAGAAGCAAAGCAGGCGATGGGCAACCAGGCCTGCCTGTGGATCGATCTCGATCGACTCGATCGGGATTTGCGACAGGGGTAATTTTGCCCAATTGAAGAGAACGACAAACACCCACATCTTTATGCCTTCGTTCTTAGTCCTGGTTTCGCACCCTCAGCAGATCAGATTGATTTGGTTGGGTCAGGGTTGGCTTCGGCCAACGCGGCCGAGCGCTGTTCGCAGGTCGTCCATACTTCCACGTAATCATGGGCCGAGCGGAACAGTGGCGCAAAATCCTCAATCGCCAGACCTTGATTGCGCAGGTCTTGCAGGAAGTCGGGCAACAGGCCATAGTGCGCCAATCCGTCAAGGTTGATGTCGAAATCGCGGCGCGGACCGGCCGTGTTGCGCTCCAGCGGTGGATTGTCGCCCTGCATGTCGTGCCACTTTTTCCACACGCCCGTAATCTTCTCGAACCACCTGAGCACATCGTCATCGCGTTCGTTCTCAGCCAGCGCGAGGCCACGCTTCACCAGATAGGCCGCCCACTGCTCGTCGGACCAATGGCCTTTGAGGGCCGATCGGGAATGTGGAGCTGCCGTCTTCTCCGCCTCGGCTTCATCGGCCAGCCAGAAACCGCGCGTGATGTTATCGACGTTGTCCTGCCGAAACAACATTTGCAGCGCATTATCGATCGTCATGAGCGAGATGGGCGGCGCGTCGTCGTGCGGGTGCTTATCCCGATCGGGATGGAAGCCCGCCGCGTACTGCGCAATCGCTTGCCACGCTTCACGCTCTTCGCGATCATAGGCTTGGGGGCCGCTCTCGTCAAAGCGATGCCAGCGATAGTCGCGGAGGGGCGTTTTGTAGCGCACGCCGTTTATCTGCGCATCGATCTGCGCGCGGCGCAGCCGCTCGCGATGTTTGTCGCCGCGCGCGCCATAGGCGGCATAGGAGCCGAAACGCGGGCCCGGCATACCGGCCGCCCCATTCACGTCGCTGCCGATGGCGACGCCGCGGCCGCCCATCTTGTTTACAGCATACAAATAACTGGTCGCCCAGGCCGTGCTCGATCCGGCGCAGGACTGCGGCACTTTGTGCCCCAACTCCGGCATGACGTTATCAAAGTCCAACACGTCGCCCTGATTGAGGATGGGCGCGATCATGCCGCCCAACCGACCGATCCGCTCCACCTGATCGGCCCGCTTGCCCGCTTCGTGCGCCACCTTGTGCACGTCGTCGGTGCCATAATGATGGGGATCAGCCCGATCGAATTCCACATCTGCGCTAAAGCCCAGATCGCGGAACCAGGCATGCGAAGAAATCACTGGATATTGATGGCGCTCGGCCAGATCCAGCGCGGTGTCCGTGGACTTCTGCGACATGTGATCGACGTCGAGGATGATGCCCCGCCGCATCATCTCTTCCAGCAGGATGAGGCCGTAGTCATTGAGGCCGCGCGCATTGGCGTGTCCGCCGCGCACCGTGGGATGCGCCAGCGCTTCAGAAATATCGCGCACGGCCGGCACCTGGTGAATCAACGCCTGCCGGTTCATCGTCGGCTTGGCCGGTGACAACGATTCTCCGCTGGCCACCACGGCGCGTTGCACGTCGTCGAACACATCGTCGCCGTCGTAGTCCAATCGATAGCGCACGCCGCTCTCAAAGCCGTCCTCCACTTCGTAATGGCGGCCGGTCACAAACACATTGAGCAAATCGAGCAGCCGCATATACACCGAGGTGCCGCCAAAAGCATTATCGGTCAGGTGGATGGGCGTGATCTGCCGGATGCCCAGGCCGTGCAGCCAGTCCAACTCCGCGCCGATGAGCTGCCGCGCCCGATCGAGATCGTCGCCGCACGCGGCCTGCAGGTCTTCCAGGCGATGCCAGTTGCCTAGCGAGTCCACTTCGACGCCCAGCACCACGGCGAGTTTGTTGGCCTTGATAATGGCGCGGGCCTCGTCGGCGGAATAGGCGATCTGCATCCAGCCTTGCCCCGGTCCGCCCGCTTGTCGATCGAGATGAGCGGCCATCTCTTTCATCGCCACGACCTGCCGCTCGATCGTGCTGCGATCATCCGTCGGCAGTTTTGGATTGCTGCGCGTGCCGAGCAATTCGTTGTTGACGGCCAGGCACGTAATCAGGCGCAGCCCGCCCTGATAGGCGCGATAGATCCAATCGACGTAGGCTTGTTGATGAACCAACGTGGTGAAACGCGGCCAGATGATGAAGTCGGGCCAGCCGCCGCCCGCCGGATGACCGAATTCGGGGTTGACGTTGATGAGGCCGCCGTGGATCGGCGCGCACGAGGCCAGCGCATGTTCCAGCGCCTCGTCGCCGGTGCGCTCAGGATCATAGGGCAGTCCCCAAAAGGCATTGCCGCCAAATGACAGATGCGCCATGAGGTGCGCGTGGATATCGGCAAAGCCCCATAACTCGGTGCCCGGATCGACCTGCCAGTAATCGCCGCCCAGGGGCACGCGCGGGATCGGCACACCCGATGATTGATCGTCGCTCATAGGTCCTCCCTTGACTGAAAAGCGAATGTGTTAATACGTAAGTTATAAGCTAGACCACGACAAGGCGCAAGGGGACAGAAACTTGCGAGGTTGTGACAGATGTTGCAAAGCGGCGAAGAATCTCCGCTTCGATCGCATCGCATATGCTATACTCAAATTGGGTTACTACTCACCCGTCATTCCCGCGAAGGCGGGAATCCACTGTCGGCGGCTGGATTCCCGCCTTCGCGGGAATGACAATACGCGGCGCATAGCGAAACGGCTGAGTAGTAACCAAATTGGACGACAGCCCATCAATGACGTGAAAGGGAGCAAGATGACACTCGATTCGTTTTATGCCATTGTGTCCGGAACCTGTTTCGCTTTGGTCGGTTTGTGGTGGGGGGTGGTGCAGTTCAACAAGGACTGGCTCAAGCACGATGAGACCCGCGCGCTGGCGGGCGGCATTTACCTTTCGTTTTTGATTCCCGGCGTGATGAGTTTGATCGCTCAGGTGAGCGGTGACAATAAGATTATCTGGCGGGCCACCTTTGTCATCGCGGCGGCGCTGGGCATGTTTTTCACGACGCGTTTGATCATGAAAACGCGCGCGACCACCGGCCCGATTGGCCCGTTTCGGCGTTATCGCTGGATCGTGATTGTGCTGTATTTGCTGGTGCTGATCTTTGGCGCGGCGCCGGAGTTGGCGGATCCGCTGGGGTTGAAACCGCTGCAAGTGGAATCGATCTTGCTCTCGCTGCTCATCTTGATCGCGCACGGCTTGACGTGGGAATTCATGACTCAACCCGAAGACAACTGAGTCCATTCACGACCGTTCTTAAGGATCAGTCTGCGCGGGTATGCCGGGCGTCTTCGCCAGCAGTGCATTGAAAAAAAGCGTGACCGCCGACATGGATGGGGCGTAGAAAGGCAATCTGGCGTGGCATGAAGTCAGTCGATCAGTATGTCAAGGCTGACGCCGTACGCGCCAACGAACAAACTGCGTGGCTTCCTTCAACAGTTCCCGCGGCCCGCGCGTCTTTAAGATCAACCCGGCCCTGTGCAGGCGAGAAGGAGATCGGTCTTTTTCTGAAGGGAAATAGGGGCGCAAACGCCGACGCAGCCTGGGATCGATATACCCCTCTGGTCGTGAGAACGAGTCGTCGATAAACGTCATAGGGTCAGTAGCACGCGGACAGTCTTCTGCAGCGCGCGGCTGCGCAGCGACAAAAATGGTCGTCAGCGTAAATACCCGATACATATCTTCAACCGTTCCGGTGGCGAACTTGAACGTCTTCTCATCGAGAGCAGGTGGTAACGCCAGATGCTCCGGACGCGGTTCTCCACCGATGGTCTCGACCCCATGCAAGATCGGCGTCACCTGGTCAAAATACTGCCCGATCGCAAAGCGCCACTGTCGTGGCGACCATAGATTCACGTGATAGGGATTCATGACATTCAAGTACAGCAGCTGATCATTCGTGATGGGCGGCACCGCAATCAACAGGCGGCCATCCGGTTTGAGCAATGTCCAGGCCGTCTGCAAAAAGTCCTTGACGTTGGGAACATGTTCAAGGGTATTGGAAGTGAAGATCAAATCAAAATAGTGTGGCGGAAATCCAGTCAGGCGCTCCGCAGGCGTCTGGCTGAATACCAGGTTATCCGCGGCAAAGTGGCCGTGACAAAATTCCACAGCCTTGGCGCTGGCATCAACGCCGCTCACGTGCCGGGCACCATGGCGCGCCAGAAAAGCAGAACCATAACCTGCGCCGCAACCAACATCAAGCACGACCGCCCCGGAGCAATACGGAACCGCAAAGTCATAGATCGACAAATGACCGTAATAAGAGAAGTCTTTTGCTAAATGTGAAACTCTTTCGCCGCTGTCCGAAATATCCTCGGCGGTCCAACTTTGATGCTCCATTATCCTTGCTCCAAGTGATGAACCGTACACCCGCCCACGGAGATCCGCTGCCGGACCTCATTATACTTCCTTGTCCGCTCTTCCCGCTGATACGCAAACACTCCCTCGGCGAAAGGCAACAGATACCACGCCAGTCCAACGCCCAACAACGCCAGCGGCAGCAGTCCACAGATCAAAGCGGTCGTACCACTTCAACGTCATCCCAACCGTCACTCGTTACTCGTCACGCACCACGCACCACGCTTTAATATCTCGGCACACTCGCATCGACGTGCATCGACCAGGCCTCGATGCCGCCGCTGAGATTGTAGACCTTCATGAAGCCCATGCGCTCTAACAGATAAGCCGCCTGCCAGCTGCGCGATCCGGTATGGCATTGCAGCACATACTCTTGGTCTTTGTCCAGTTCCTGCGCCCACTCGCGAAAGTCGCCCAGCGGCTTCAACACCGCGCCCGGAATCCGCGCATATGCATACTCGTTCGACTCACGCACGTCGATGATCAGCGGCGCGCTGCCGGCCTTGATTCGTTCAGCCAATTCCTTCACATTCATCTCTTGCATCACGAACATTCCTCTCAAACTGATTACACGCTTTACGTTTTACTCATTACGCTTCTCTGCCTTGCCTTGTCTTCCAACTCTTCCTGCACTTCGTAGAAGGATGCGTCCATGTACGGAAACACAAACCACACGGTGGCCGCGCCGAATAACGCGCCTGTCAGCAAACGCATGATCGAATTGAATGAGCCGAGCGCATCACCCGCGTAGAACGTCGCCGGCAGCGCAGAGTTCGTCAACTGGGCCAACCATACATTCGCATCCCGGAAGCCCGTGCCGAAATTCTGACCCGCCTGCAAATCGCTGAGCAAATGCGTGCCGCCATCGAGCGCCATGGGCAAACACAACAGCAAGAAGCCCCAGATCGGCAGCGGACGAATGCGCCGTCGAAAAGCTGCAAACACCAGCGCCGCGATCCAGAAGCCGGTGTACATGGACACCATCCGATCGGAATACGCCACCTTCCAGCCCCACTCCGGCCCGCCGATAAACTGCCGCAGCACAAACGGATCGACCGACTGCGTCACCGTGACGAGCTCAGACAACGGATACATCGGCCGGGGGCCGAACAGAAAGAAAGAACGTTCGGGCAGTTGATGGCAGAAGAACTGATAGACAAAGTAGATGCTGTTGCCCACACCCGTCGCGCCGATCTGCATAAACACCGGAGCCAGAAACGGCGTGATCACAAACACGCCCCACGCGATATTGAACACGGCCAGCCAATGCTTGGCCAGCCAATATACCCAGCGTTCCGAGCGCTTTAGCAGCGGTGTGCCCATTACGTGCGTCGCCATAGTCTCCCGTCAAAAACCTTGCCAAGGTTGAGCGGTTTCGCAGCGCTCATAAACCGCGTCCGCGCGGACGCGGTCGTAGAGCGGCCGAGTATTTCACCCACAAGATTGTACCTTGTCGCCGTGCCCGCGTAAAGAACGTAAACAGCCGTGCCAAAGCGCACGGCTGTCTCAACCTCATCAACGTGATTCAATTATCCGCCGCGATAGAACTTGGGCACGAAATCGACGAGCGACGCCCAACCTTCCGACGCCACCATCTCGCGATCCTTATCGTCCAATACCAGCGTCAGTTCCCGCCCGTCGGTCAGCATGGTCAACGTCATCTTATCGGAGCCGTCTTCTACCTGCTCGATGATGCAGTAGCGATCCACGCCTTCCGGGTGCTGAATGAAGAACGAAAAGCAGTGTTCGCACGAATTCAAACTGGCATCGCAGATGTTGTGATCAATCGTCACTTTCATGGCAGGCCTCCCTATGCGCTCTGCACTAAAAGCATACACCGCCCGTCGAGCGCCTCACAGTGCCAAAATGCTCATCTGCACCATGATCATCGTCACACTGAAATTATACAACAACCGTCACAGCCTGCGGCTCCTGCGCCAGCCGATAGGCCTCCACCACCCGATCGCCGATCTTGGCCCAACTATAATTCTGCGCCCAGCCCCACGCCTGCTGCCCCAGCTTGCGCCGCAAAATGTCGTCCTGCAACAAGCGAGCCAGTGTCGAGGCCAGCGCCACGTGATCGCCGTTGGGCACGTGGAAACCGGTGATGCCGTCGCGCACCAGATGACTCAACCCGCCCACATCCGAGGCAATCACCGGCGTGCCGCACGCCATCGCCTCCAGCGCCACCATGCCAAACGACTCGTAGTGCGACGGCATCACTACCGCCTCCGCCGCATTGTAGTAATACTGCAACGTATCTTGATCTTTCGCGCCGAGGAATACCACCAGCTCGCCCAGCTTCAACTCGGCATGCATCTGCTTCAGGCGTTCCATCTCGGCGTTCTCATTCGTGTTGGGATCGCCGCCGATGATGGCCAACGATAAACGGCTGACCCAGCTGGGACATTCGTGTGCCAGCAACGCCATCGCGCGAATGAGCGTATCGACGCCCTTCAACGGTTCGATGCGTCCGACAAACAGAATCATCCAGTCGTTGGCGTCGACGCCGAGGTGCTGCCGCGCCGCTTTCATGGGCATCGGCCGGAAGTGATCGATGTTGACGCCGGGTGGAACGATCGAGATGGTGGCCGGATCGGCGCCGTAGAGTTTGATCAGCTGATCTTTCTCAGCCGGGGTCGCCGCCACCAACCGATCGGCGAACCGCACGATCTCGGTCTCCACTTCGATCCGGCGCGTGGTCTCGCGCTGGCTGGGATCGCTCGCCACGGCATCCTTCATCTTACCCAGCGTGTGGAACATCTGCACGATCGGCGCGCCCCACGCTTCACGCAGCTCACGCGCGGCCCAACCGGACAGCCAGTAGTGACTGTGAATGACATCGTACTGCACGCCTTCCGTGGTTGCGAACTGCTTGACGTGGTCCACAAACTCCGGCAGGTAATCAAAGACTTTGTTCTTATCGTAAGGGACTTCCGGGCCGGTTGGGATGTGAATGACGCGGCCCAGCGGCCCCAGACGATGCATGACATGCGGCAAGTGCGAGTTCTGCGATCGCGTAAACACATCCACCGCTATCCCGCGCCGCACCAGCTCGCGGCTCAAGTCACGCACATAGACATTCATGCCGCCCGTCTCTTTACCGCCCAACATCGCCAGCGGACAGGTATGCACGCTCAACAGCGCCACTCGTTTGATCGGTTTCATGCTGATCGATCCATCCTCACGTGATAAATCCACGTATCCTTCGCACCTAATTGATATTTGTACTTCTCATCGCCGCGCAGAAAATCGAATTCACTGTAGCCCAATTGAATCGCCTCGTCGATGATGCGCGCCACGAGCAAGATACCGGCGCTCAACGACTGAAAGCCTTCCGTCTCCAAACCCGAATTGAACACCAATCGCTTCTGGTTATAATCGAAACTCAAATAGGTCGCGGCTTTGACGCCGTCCACTTCCAAGAACGCCAGATGCAGGAAGCCGCCCGCGTGCGTGGCGTGAATCATCTGATGGAAAAAGCGCCGCATCTCATCGGTCATGAAGTCCGATTTGTCCGAACGGCTCTTCATCATCAGCGTGATGAAAGCTTCGGCCTCCACATCGAGATTGCGCGTTTGATCGTTGCCCGTGATGGCGTACCACGTCACGCCTTCGGTCGCTTCGCCGCGGCGCAGCTTGCGGCGCAGCTCGTGACGTTCTTTCTTGTCGAGGCTTTGCACGTAATCGTCAAACGTCGTGGGGAGTTGAATGATCGGGCACACCACCTGCTTCTCATCGAGCAGTTTCCAACCATGTTGTGCCGCCAATTCCGGCAGCAGCGCGCGCGACATCGACGCTTCCGGCACGTTCCACAGATCGATTGCGTCCCAATCGGTGGATTGCGCCAGGGCGTCCAGCATCGCGCCGAACACTTCGCGTTCACGCCCCCGCACGGCAATCAGATCGAGATAGTCCGACGCATCGACGCTGCCGATCAAACGCAATAAATGCTGAGGTGAGCCGTCTTTATCCGGCTGCGAGATAACAAACAGCGGCGCAAGTCCAATCAATGCGCCGCTGTCCCGCACGGTCATCAGATGCAATTCGCCCTCACACGAACACAAGCAGTCAGACCACGTCTTCTGCCACTCGTAGGTCAGAAACGGCGTATCGGCCGTGCTGGTGTGCAGCAAGGCATTCCACTCAGGTTGGAGTTGTTCAAAAATATCGGGAGTCGTATGAACGGTGGTTTCCATGAATAGTTTGTCTTGTCCTGAATCTATAGTTACTACTCAGCCGTCATTCCCGCGAAGGCGGGAATCCACTGTCGGCGGCTGCCGAAGGTCCCGCCTTCGCGGGAATGACCTTGCACAGTCCGGCGTTCTGGCTGAGTAGTTACAATCTATATTGCGAAAAGATTATACCTGATGCCGAGAAACTAACGCAATGTCGCCAAGTTCCTTCGTGTGACTGCAAAATATGTCGGGCGCAGCGGTTGGTGCGTGAATCCAGCCTTGATTGTCTGCCATCTATCCGGCTGAAGCCTCGATTCCAGAAAAGGTCAGAAGCCAATCGTACATTACGCATTACGTTTCACGGCACCGTGAATTCGCCGACGATCACATGATCGTCGCTGGGACGGCCCGCTGCATCGAGCACGTTCAAGCGGCGCAGCGTCGAGAGTAAGTACCAGCCCACTTCCACTTGATACTTGCCGCGGGGCGCATCAGCCGGCAGCGTAATCACATAGGGATCATCCACCACCTGACCGGCCGTCCAACTCGACGTGGGCAGCGTGCCCTGCACCGGCCATTGATCGACTTGCCCGTGCACCTTGCCATCGGTCCCCACCAGATGCACGAACGCGGTGTAATTGTCCGGCCATGTCTTCAAGCCGCGCCACGTTAGATCGACCTTGATCGCTTCGTTGGGCTTCAGCGTATCCCGATCGAGCCGCGCCTCGGCCAGCAGCACTTGATTCTCGAAATTGATCGCGTCCTTGATCGCATCGCCCGCTACGGTCAGCGTGCCTAGCACGCAATTCGTTGCCATAGCGGAAAACCAGTGACAGCGCACCGCATTACCGGTCGTCATGTAAAGCTGATAACGACCTTCAGACTCTGGAGCGGCGAAAGACAAACGAGTCTGCCCAACCCGGACCGTCTGCGTAAACGTCTCACGCACCAGCCGCTCGTTGATCAGCGCAAAGAACGCCGACGCATCCGCGCCGATCGCATCGACCCGCAGCGTGACCGAGCTTTCCGGCGGCACCGTGCCTAACTCGTCGAGCGACAGCAGGGCCACCCGATCATAGGCCATACGGACTGCGCGTGCCAACGCTTGAGATTTCGGCGCGCTGACCGAGATCTGTGCCACCTTCAAATAGTCCTCGCCATTGACCTTTAACCCATCATTCCGAAAGGGCGTGAATAAGCCGGCCTGTAGATCATACGTGCCGGGGCGTAGAAAAGGTTCAATTTTGACTTCATGAAAATCAGACACAATTTCATTCTGCGCCCACGCGCCCGTCGGATAGTAACCGCCTACCGGATGCGCACCCGTATCTTCCCACCACACTGTGCCCTGTGCATCGATCAGTTGCAGACGGACGTGATAGTTCTTGCGTTCCGCTGTCAGCGCCTGCCAATACAACGTAAAGCGATACGGATTACCCGGCTCCTCGGTAATGCTCAACAACTTGATCTGATCGCCAAACGAGGCGTTGATCGGAATCCCGATCGTTGGCACCGCGCTCGACGGCTCACGGCTGACTTCCACCAGCGGGCCGAGCGATCGCATCCGATACGGCAGATTCGGCAGGAAGCGCGCCAGGTAAACCGGCTGACCGGCATTGATGCGCCGATCGAGTTCCTGCCGATACAGCGCTTCATCGCCCAACACCATGATGTCCAGATCGGGCCGCAGCTTCTCCGTCACTTGCAGATAATACAACGGCGCGATCTTTTCGCTATCGACGAGCAGCGCGGCCCGCTCGGGGATCGGCAGCGACAACACGTAACGCCCCCACGCTTCTTGCGCCACGCCAAGATCATGTTGATCGTTGACGGCATAGTTCCTGGCGATGGCGAGGATCGGCAGGAGCGAAAAGATCATGATCGCCGCGCGACGTACTCCGTCTGGCGCGCTGGACATTGGTAAGTGATCAGTAACCCAACGTATGATCGTGTTGATCGCCACACCGATCCAGATCGTCATGACGAGGAACAACGGGATGACAAACACGCTCACATCCGGCACGTTGTACACCAGACCGAAGAAGAAGTAACCGGAGAAGGTCACGCTGGTAATCAACGCCACGCGCCGTGCCCGCGCCGCCAGCGCCATCAAACCGATCACCGCCAACGCCGCGCCCGCCCAGCCGAACTGTTCCAGCGTCAAACGGAGCATGATGCTCCAGCGCGTCGGATCGCTCCACAGCGCCAGATTCAGCGCGCCGCCAAAACGCTGACCGGTGATCCAACCGGTCCACTCGCCGATCGTCATCCATTGCCCGTTGTGCAGCGCCGGCCAACGGAAGTAGATCAACAACCACGGCGTTAATCCCAGCAAGAAGCAACCCACGGCGATAAGCCATGATTTCCACGAGAGTTTAGGTCGCGTGAAGAACAACGTCAAGCCCGCCGCTACCAACAAGATGGCGCTATCAAAGTGATGCGACAACGCCAGTCCCAACGTCAATGCCACCGCGTAGATCAGCCGCTTCTGGATTCTGGCTTCTGGATTCTCCAGTAATCTCATCAACCACCACACGACAACGGCCACCCACAAAGCATTCAGCGTATACACTTCGATGACGATGGCTTGGCTCCAGAAGACGGGCGAAGCCGCCAGCAGCAAAGCCGCGATCGCCGCCGGCAACCGATCGGAGGTGAGCCGCACGATCAGGCGATAGATCACCCAGACAGCCAGCGTCCCGATCAATGCCGAGAGTACGTTCAAGCGAAAGGCCATCGAGCCAAGCGGCAGCAACGAGAACAACTTGCCCAGCGTCACGAAGAGCGGATAACCGGTCGGATGCGCGATGCCCCACTGCGGCATGACGACTTGAAATTCAAAGGTGTCTGCCGCGCCAACGTACCGGTTCAACGTGGCAAAATATAGCGCAAATACAATCGCGCCGAGAGCAACTTCGAACCAGCGGGGGTGAGTGGGCAGCAGCGTATTCACGCCCAGCAGCGCCAACGCGCCGAGGAACAGGATTAACGCCAACCTCACATCAACTTGCGGCCAGGCCACGTAGAGGAACAGCAGCAGAAAAGCACTGAGGTCAGGCGGAAGCCAATCGGGTTGGCGACGACTGAGAAGGCGTTTGATCCCATAAGCGAGCAGCAGTGCCGCGGCCGCTGCGATCAACACCGCCAGCCAGTCGCCCATCGAAACGAATTGGATCGGATTCGCTTCATAGAGGCAGCGCGAAGCAAAGGTGCTCAGCGCGACGATTGGCAGCCAATAACGCCACAGGTTGGAGAGGTTCTTCACGGCGGTGGTGCTTGTCCGGTTTGAGTGGCGGGTGGTTGATTCTTCCGCTGGAAATAATACTGCAGAATCTTCTGCGCGACAGGCACGGCGCGCACTGAACCTTCACCGCCATTGTAGATGAAGACCAACACGGCGATTTCCGGATCTTCAACGGGCGCGTACGCGGCAAACCAGGCGTGCGTGGGTTGATGGCCCACGTAGCATTCGCCGTTCTTCTGCGCCATACCGTCGCAGTACTCGGCGGTGCCCGTCTTGCCCGCAATGTGGACGCCCTCGACACGCACAGCCTTGCCTGTGCCTTGATCCGTGTTGACGACGGCATCCAACCCCTGCTTGACGACGGCGAGATTCTCCGGGCTGATGGGCAGCGTGAGAATGGATTTGGGCGCAACGCGTTGAATGACATTGCCGTCGGCATCGGTGATTTCCGCTAGAATGTGCGGCTGCATCAAGACGCCATTGTTCGCAATCGCGGCATACGCCGAGATAATCTGCAACGGAGTGACTGTCAAAAAACCCTGGCCGATCGAGAAGTTATACGTGTCGCCCGTCGTCCAGTTCTCCGCGCGATTCTGCCGCTTCCACAACGGACTGGGAACCAGCCCGGCCGATTCACCCACCAGATCGATGCCGGTCGTTTTGCCGAACCCAAAGGCTTCGGAATATTGCTTCAACCGATCGATCCCCAGGCCCTCAAAGCTCGGCTGGCCTTCCACATGATAACCGCCGCCAATTTTGTAGAAAAACACATTCACCGAATGCGCCAGCGCATCGACCACGTTTTGATCGCCGAAGCCGGGCCGGAACCAGCCGTAAAATTTCTGCGCCAGAGCGGCGTTGTCGGGGAAATATTCATTGGGCAGCACCAGGACGCCCGGATCAAAAATAGTCGTGCGCGGCGTGATCACACCTTCCTGCAAAGCGGCCGCCGCCGGCACCACTTTGAACACCGAGCCAGGGGCAAAGGCGCTTTGAAAAGCGTGGTTCAACTGGGGCAGATACGGATCATTGGAAATCGCGTCGAGCTCTTCCTGCTTGATGACCGACTTCGAAAAGAGGTTGTTATCGTAGGAGGGCAAACTGACCATGGAGAGAATCTCGCCGGTCTTCACATTCATCACGATGGCGACGCCGCGCTGCGTCTCCACCCGATCGTAGAACCGATTGATCTCGTCAATTTCGGCTTGCAGGGTTTGATACACAAATTTCTGTAGATCGAAATCCAACGTCAGATGCAGGTTGTTTCCCGGCGTCGCGGGCTGTGCGGCGCCGACCACGCGTATCTCGCGGCCGACCACGTCTTCTTCGATCACCCGCTGGCCCTTCTGGCCGCGCAGCAAATCTTCAAACTCGCGCTCGATGCCCACCGCGCCGACGCGATCGACGTCGGCATTGTAGCCCGGCGGCAGCAGCGCCAGGTCTTGTTCCGCAATGCGCCGCAGATACCCCAGTAACCCCGACGTGACTGTGCCGGAAATATATTCGCGCACGGGCGCGGCCGTCACGCGCACACCCGGCAAGTTATAAGCCTCTTCGGCCAGCTGCATGGCGATGGGACGCGGCACCGTATTGCTGATGACGACGGGCTCGTAGGGCGAGATGCCGCGCACTTCGTCGACGATATTCTTGATGCAGCACTTGCGCGCCTCGATGATATCTTCGGTGCGCTGGTACAGATACTGCATGCCGTCCAGCAGCGAGATCGCGCCGTTACCCGTCACCACCGACGTGCTCGTAATCGTCGATTGATGCTCGATCGGCATATTCAGCAATAGCGACAGCCGCTGATACACTTTCGTTTCAGCTTGAGCACCGTCGGGCAAATAGGCCGGCACAATCTGCACGGCGAAATTGGGCGCATTGACGACCAGCGGTACGCCCGCTCGATCGTAGATGATGCCTCGCGGCGCGGCGATGGATTCCTCGCGGATGCGGTTGTTCGCCGCCCGATTGCGATACTCGGCCCCATGCACGATCTGCAAGTCCCACAGACGCAGCACGAACAGGCCCAGCACCATCAAAGCCAGGCTGAGCAAAATTAGAATTCGTGGGTTGGCGAACAGTCGCCGTCTACGAGAACCCATCGTTGCACCATTACCATGTCCCGCCGGCCGGTTTCACCCGATGATACAATGCCAGCATCAACCGCGCGATGATCGGGCTGGCCAGCATGTTCAGCACCGCCGACGGCAGAATCACCTGCCCGATCGCGTCCGCCCAGTTGACCGGCACCCCGAAGATACGCAGCAGCAGCAGATAGATTCCATTATACGCGAAGGTGCCCGCCACGGCCGTCACCAGGGGGAGGAACAACCGGTCGCGAAACAGGCCGCTGCTCAGCCGATTGGCGATAAACGTCGCCGCCAGCAAGCCTAGAATAGACGCCCCAAATGGCCCGCCGCTGATCAGATCCAGCGCCAGGCCGCCGATGAACGCCCACCCATACCCCTCACCGCGCGCCTCGATCTGCTCCCAGGACATCACACACAACAGCAATAAGCTAAGCGATCCGCCCGCAATGCGAATCTGCGGCGCGGCGGTTGCTTGGAAGATGGCCAGCAAAAACAGGAAAGGGATGGTGAAGTATAAGTTCATAGGTTCGCCTGCCAAGACTAGGCTGGCGTTGATCCGGATTTACTTGTGTGGTGTCACACTGGGCGTCGCGGCGGGCGTGGGGGTTGGCGTAGGTGTCGTGTCCTGGCCCGGTTGGATGGGCTCGAAGTTCGTGATGACCAGCACCACCTCCAGTCGGTCGTAATCGGCCGCCGGTCGCAACTGCGCCGACTGCGCGACTTCGAAGTCCTTCTTATTCACGCCGATGACTTGCCCCACGACCAGGTTGCGCGGCAAGTTGCCGCCTAAGCCGCTCGTCAAAGCAATGTCGTTGGTAATGACCTGAGTATTCAACGGCAAATACTGCACCAGCAACGATCCATCCTGCTGCCCCTGCGCCAACCCGGTGACATCGGTCGTTTGCAAGCGCACGTTGACGGCACTGGATAAATCGTTGAGCAGCTGCACTTTGGCCGAGCGGAAACCGACTTCGGCCACCCGCCCGATCAATGTTGAGCCGGCGGTCACCACGGGCATACCGGGGTTCAGCCCCTCGCGGCTGCCCGCATTGATCGTGATGAAGCGCAAATAGGGGCTGGGATCACGCCCAATGACGGCCGCAGTCTGATACTTATAGGTGGGGTTTTCCTGCGTAAAGTTGAGCAACTGCCGCAGCGTGGAGTTTTCACCTTCCAACCCTCTGAGCTGCGCGATCTCGGTGAGCAAGTCCTGATTCTGTTTTTCCAACTCGGCGTTGCGTGTGCGCAGTTCGTTCAAGTCGCGCACCGCGCCGAAGAGATTGCCTACACCGCCAAACACACCGGAGGCCGCACGCTCGATCGGGCTGAGCACCGCCTGCACGACATTCTCGATCGGCTGAAGTTGGCCGCCCTCGTGCAGCAAGAGCAGCACTACGGCAACAGCCGCCAGAACCAGCAATAACCACGTGCGCGAACGATCACGTCCCATTGGTGAAAGTTAAAAGTTGGAAGTTAGAGATTGGATGTTATACTGTGCGCGGGCATAAACTGCGCTTTTTGATCCGCGAACACATGCGGTGCAGTGCTCCCGTCTTCGCGAATTTTCACGAATAATTCGTTACTACTCAGCCGTCATTCCCGCGAAGGCGGGAATCCACTGTCGGCGGCTGGGTTCCCGCCTTCGCGGGAATGACCTTGCACAGTCCGGCGTTCTGGCTGAGTAGCTACAATAATTCGTGGACATTCGCGCAATTCGCGGATCAGATTTTTCCGCAATCTGTGACCGTTCGCAGTATAGACGTTGGTAGATGGAAATTGGACGCTTCACAGGACCATGGGCGATTGGTGAGCAGCTCCAACCTCCAACGTCCACGCGAAGCGTCCAAATTCAAAACACGCCATGACTCCACTGAAAAAACTGCTCAAAGCCCCGTCCTCGGGGCGGGTTTGAACGTGGAACACGCCGCCGGGGACGGCGGCTAGAGCCTTTTTGCAGTAGCGTCACGCTATACGATTGACGAAAACTACAGACCCGCTGGCGCAATCACCCGGCGGCGGCTGCGATCGACGCTCTGCAAGATGGCGCGCAGTGTGTCGAGGTTCTGGAGCAACGTACCGCAACCAATCGCCACCGCCGTTAACGGATCGGGGGCCACCCACACGCGCACTTTCACTTCTTCGCTCAAGCGCTGCGCCAGGCCCTGCAGCAAAGCGCCGCCACCGGCCAGCGCGACGCCCTGCTCCATCAAATCGGCTACGACTTCGGGCGGCGTCTCATCCAGCGCCGCCTTCACCAGATCGACGACGAGGCTGACCGAACTCGCCATGGCTTCACGGATTTCGATACTGGAAATATCGACCGATTCCGGCAGGCCCGTAATCACACTGCGCCCGCGCACGGTCATGATCTTTTCTTCCGGCAGCGGATACGCCGAACCGATGTTGATCTTCACCCGTTCGGCCATGCGCTCGCCGATGAGCAGGTTATACTTCTGGCGCACGTACTGCATGATGTCTTCGTCGAGTTCGTCGCCCGCCACGCGGATCGATTTGCTCAGCACCACGCCGCCCAACGAGAACACGGCCACTTCGGTGGTACCACCGCCGATGTCGATGACCATGCTGCCGCGCGCTTCCATGATGGGCAGACCCGCGCCGATGGCCGCCGCGATCGGTTCTTCGATCGGGTAGGCTTCGCGCGCGCCGGCCGAGATACATGCATCGTACACCGCGCGCCGCTCGACTTCCGTCACACCGCTGGGAATACCCACCACCACACGTGGACGCGGCTCCAGCAGCGGAAACATCTGGCTGTGCGCCTTCTTGATGAAGTAATCCAGCATGGCTTCGGTAATCTCGAAGTCGCTGATCACGCCGTCGCGCAACGGGCGAATCGCCACGATGTTGCCCGGCGTGCGGCCCACCATCTCGCGCGCTTCCGCGCCGATAGCCAGCGGGCGTTTGGTGCGCTTGTCGATGGCCACCCACGACGGTTCATTCAGGACGATGCCCTTGCCACGGACGTTCACCAAGGTGTTGGCCGTGCCAAGATCGATACCCAAGTCTAACGAAAACAGGCCGAAAAGTGTGTTGAGGGGATTAAATGCCATAAGGTTTCACCAAGTGTCTATCCAAGCGAGGATTATACCATAACGCCCCCTGGCCTAGCAGAAACCGAGTTTCTATGAGATCTCATTAAAAGAGCGGACGGCCAATCGCGACCCTAACGAGTTTTGATGGTCAAATCTGGTAATCCTTGTAGGGGCGAGGCTTGCCCTCGCCTGCCACACCAAATACAGGCGAGGGCAAGCCTCGCCCCTACGATTTTTGTATGTCGACGATTTCTACATGACCCGATTGAACAACGGCGCGATGAGGCCAGATAAGACAACCACCCCGAACGCGAGAATGATCAGACCGGACACCCGATTGACCCACACCAGCCCGGTGGTATTGAGCCTGGCGCGGAACAGGCTGGTCAAAGTTACCAGAATCAGCCACCAGGCAGATGATCCCAGAAACACGCCCAGCACCACGTTCAGTGCGCCGAGCGTATTGCCTACCACAACTTCAGCGCCTACCCCGGCAAAAATGGCGGCGAACGCAAAGATCGTTAGCGGATTGGTCAGCGTGAGAAACAACGTGGAGGTGTACGCGCCGAGCAGCCCTCGGCCTTTGGCTTCCGCTGCTCTTTGAGCAGGTTGTGAGCGAAACGTCTTCACACCCAAATAGCACAGATACGCTCCGCCGATCAGCCTAAGCCAATTCGCCTGATCGATCAGAAACGCCGAGACCAGCGTCAACCCGAGCGCCGCCAACGTGCCATAGAAGCCATCGGCGGTCGCCGCGCCCAGTCCGGAGACGAAGCCGTACGCGCGGCCCTCGGCTAAAGTCCGCCGGATGCACAACACTCCGATCGGCCCCACGGGAGCCGCGATGGAGAAGCCGATCAACAATCCACGTAGAAAGAGAGAGAAGTCCACAAAAGTTTACGCTCCCGCTGGATGGTTACACGCTCCGCGAGCGCTTGGGAACGGCGGATGTAACCATCCGCCGAGAGCACAAAACAATAATCCCGCTCAACCCAGAAGGGCCCCAGAAAGATTCACAACAAGTCTATAATACGCACGCGAATGGATTAATGCCAGAGGAAGTCAAAACAAATCGAGCCATGTTAGCTAAGAATGCAAAGGAGATTGGCCCATGCCCCTTCAACTTGAAAAAATTCTCGACCCGGTAGGCCGAAAACTATTGCGCGCCGTGCAGGAGAATGCACGTTTGTCGTTCAGCGAGTTGGGACGGCGGGTGGGCTTGTCGGCTCCGGCGGTGGCCGAACGGCTACGCAAGTTGGAGGAACTCGAAATCATCACCGGCTATCACGCCGAAGTCAACCCCGCCGCATTGGGCTTTGGTGTGACGGCCTTCATCCGCCTGACCACCACCACCGATAAATATCCCCGCGTGCTGGAACTGGCGCAGCGCCTGCCCGAGATTCGCGAATGTCATCACGTCACCGGCAGCGAAGCCTTCATCCTGAAAGTGCTCGCCACCTCGATCCCGCATCTGGAATCCATCATCGCGCAGTTGAGCGCTTACGGCGCAACCAGCACTTCGATTGTGTTGTCGTCGCCGGTGAGGAAGCATGGGCTGGAGCCGGGGCACCTCGCAAACGGGCTGACTGATGTCAAGCGGCCCGACTAGGGAAGCGACAGCTATGACGCGCGATATGGGCCTGCTGCTGATCAGCACGCAATGGGCACCTACACCAGAGGCGCAATGTCGCGCCGACCAACCGATCTCGACGTATAATCTAACCCCGGCACAGAAGCAGTACACCATTCAGCTTCAAGCCGCACAAAAGTAAAACGAAGGAATGCCATGCCAAAAGAAATAGTAGTCCCATCGATCCTCATCAGTCTGGCCTTAATCTTCTATTCGGGAGGCGTCTGGAGCGAAAGGTTGGCGGGCCGGTTAAAAGGATGGCATCTGATCCTCTTCTGGTGCGGGTTAGTGTGCGATACGGCGGGGACCAGCCTCATGCTGGAGATGGCCGGCGGCCTCGGTTTTGACATTCATGGGATGACCGGGATGCTTGCGATCTTGTTGATGATTGTGCATGCGGTGTGGGCCACCCTGGTGCTGGCGCGTCACAATGAGAAGGCCATCGTCAACTTTCATCGGTTCAGTCTGTTGGTCTGGGCAATCTGGTTGATCCCCTACGGCACCGGTTTCATCGCCGCCATGCATTGAACCGGAAAGCGAGGCGCCGTTTAGAATGCTGGATGTTCTTCCTCGTCACGACGGCGGGTGCGGCGAGCGGCCCGTGGGCGATACCTGGGCGAACCCGTGCAGGTTGTAGTATGCGCTCACTACCAGCGCGGTAGTCACGACGACGAACCCGCTCGTGTTGACGATGGACGCGGCCAAAGTGGTGACGGCGACGTTCATCACCCAGCGGGTCTATCTGCCGCTAGTGATCAGACCGTGATCTGATCGACACGCGACACACCTGCCAAGAAAGCCCCACCTCGATCGCACAGCACGGTCGGGGTGGGGCTTTTACCACGACCACGACGTTTCACGCACTACGCACTACGCACTACGCACCACGCATCACGCATTACGCATTACGCATTACGTTTTACGTTTTACGTTTTACGTTTTACGTTTCACGCCTAACATGCTAAACTCAAATCAACCTATTGCCGGAGTGCCCATCATGCCGACCTTCGATACTTTCCTCACCGAACAGCGCCCTCGTTTCATTGACGATCTTAAAACGTTAGTCGCGCAGCCCAGCGTCGCCGCTACGGGCCAGGGGATGATCGAGACGGCCGGCCTCGTGCAGCAGCGCCTGGAGCGGATCGGCGCGACGGTGCAGCAGATTCCTACCGGCGGCGCGCCGATCATCTATGCCGAGATCGGCAGTGGATCGCGCACGCTGCTCATCTACAACCACTACGACGTGCAGCCGCCCGACCCGATCGATCTGTGGACCACTCCGCCGTTTGAGCCGAGCCTGCGCGACGCTAAAGTTTACGCGCGCGGCGTGTCCGACAACAAAGGCGATCTGTCGTGCCGCCTCCATGCGATCGAGGCGTGGCAAAAAACGATCGGGCCGCTGCCGTTGAAGATCAAGTGGGTCATCGAGGGCGAGGAAGAGATCGGCAGCCCGCATCTGGCCGCCTTCGCGCAGCAGTACGCGGCGACCTTACAAGCCGATGGTTGTCTGTGGGAAACCGGCGGCAAAAACGAAGACGAGCGCATGACGCTGACGATGGGGCTGAAAGGCATTCAGTATCTGGAATTGCGAGTGCGTGGCGGCGAGCGCGATCTGCATTCGGGCTATGCGGCCATCGCGCCCAGCGCCGTGTGGCGGCTGATCTGGGCGCTGAACACACTGAAAGATTTGAATGACGAAATCCTGATCGATCACTATTACGATCACGTCCGCGCGCCGAACGAAGCCGAACTCGCCATGCTCAAAGCGATGCCGTTCGACGAAGCAAAGCGTCTGGCAGCGCTGGGCATCGAGCGGTTCATCAACGACGAGCACGGCCTCGACGTGTTGAAGCGGCTGTATTACGGCCCCACCGTGACCATCTGCGGCATTCAGTCTGGTTACACTGGTGAAGGCATGAAAACCGTGTTGCCCAACACGGCCTTCGCCAAGATCGATTGCCGGTTGGTGCCCGATCTGACGCCGGAGATCTGCCTCTCGTTGTTGCGCGCGCATCTCGATCGGCGCGGCTTTGGCGATGTGGAGATCGTGCCGCTCAACGGCGAGCATCCGGCCACCTCGGCGGTTGATGCGCCGATCGTGGCGGCCTGCCAGGCCGCGGTCCGTGAAGTTTACGGGCATGAACCCGTGCTGATCCCGCTCAGCGCCGGCAGCGGCCCGATGTATCCACTCACCACCGCGTTCGGCATCCCCACGGTCATGGCGGGTGTCACCTATCCCGGCTCGCGCGCTCACGCCCCCGATGAGAATATCCGCCTCGACGATTACTTTGAGGGCATTCAGTTCATCCGGAAATTGATCGAGATGTTTGCGCGGGTCTAATGAACGCGAAGCGTCATTCCCGCGCAGGCGGGAATCCAGCCGCCCGGCAAAGATACTGGCCAATCCATGCACTGGATGCCCGACAAAAGCATTCGGGCATGACGGACGCGCCAGCGTCATTCCCGCGAAGGCGGGAATCCAGCAGTTGACCAGCGGTGTCTGCCAATCAATGTACTGGATGCCCGCCTACAATCCGCGGGCATGACGGTCGCGCCAGTGTCATTCCCGCGAAGGCGGGAATCCAGCAGTTGACCAGCGGTGTGTGCCAATCAGTGTACTGGATGCCCGCCTACCATCCGCGGGCATGACGGTCGCGCCAGTGTCATTCCCGCATGTAGTAAGCGGGAATCCAGCAGTTGACCAGCGGTGTGTGTGCCAATCAGTGTACTGGATGCCCTCCTACAATCCGCGGGCATGACGTTATCCCCCAGGGCGCATCATCTCCGCCGCCAACTTCACCGTCTGAAAGTGAATGTCCGCCGTATCTTCGACATGCTTGGCATAGCCACCTGCCATCGTAATCGCCACTGGCAGATCAATGGCCCTCCGGCAGCGGCAGCACAAATTGATCCGTTAGAAAAACCTTCATGTTTTGATCCCTAGAGCGAATTCCAGTTTAGTTTACGACATTGGACTCGAGGCTTGCCCGTATCCGCCGTATTGCGGCGGCGGGCCGCTGGGCGTAGCCGGATCCGCCGTGCACAAGCCAACCGGCTGAAGCCTCGAGTCCAAGCGAGACCGTAAATCAACTTGGAAACCGCTATGATGTCCGATCCCTGATCGAATAGATTATATATGTGAAGCACTTCATAGCGACGGCGCGCACAATCGAGTAAAGTTAGGGTAGATTAAGGCTCAAGGCGGACAAAAGTCCGCCGCTGGATTGTCATCCAGCGGGAGCACTCTTGAAACGCGAGGTGAACCATGATTATCGCCATGTTACTTGCTCATTTGATGGGTGACTACGTCCTGCAGTGGGATACGCTGGCGGCCTGGAAGGGTCGGGCGGTGAAGGGCGCGGTGTTCCACGGCTCGATCGTGCTGGCGGTAACCCTGCTGTTCGCCGTGCTCATCGATCCGGCCTGGTGGCCGTGGGCGCTGCTGATCGGGTTCACGCACATCACCATCGACGCGAGTTGGGTCGGATTCAATCGGCACTTTGCCTCGCGCAATGGCCTGTACGGCTTGGTGCGCCTGCTGACCGATCAGACGCTGCACCTCTCGATGATCTTTGGCGCGATCATCCTATCGGGCTACGCCACGCCGATCGGGCTGCCGGGCACGATCGTGACCGAAGTACAGACGCATCGCGTCTGGGCCATCGCGCTGGGCTACGTGTTGATCAGCCTGCCGGCCTGGATCTTCCTCGAGTTCGTGCTCTACGGGTTGATCAACGGCTCGGCGCCGGACTTCAACCGCGTGAAGCACTATAAATATGTCGGCAGTCTGGAACGCGGCTTGATTGCAACGTTTGTGGCGACGGGACAGTTTACACTGGTGCCGGTGGTGGCTCTGCCCCGCCTGGTGCTGGAAAGCCCGCAGTACTTCGGGGACAGTCGCACGACGTTGTATCTGGCCGAATGGCTGGGCAGTCTGGCGCTGGCGGTGTTGATCGGGTTGGCGTTGGGACGCATGTAGGGATCGCCCCACGTGTCGATCCAGATAAATGTGGGCGATCACATAGGGCTCGTTAAACAACAACTTCCCGGTTTGCTCGCGTTCCGCTGCGCGTGGTCACATCCGGCGGCTGGATGTACCATCCAGCCGGAGCACAGCGGAATTTATTCTTTGACAAGTACTAGGAGCGCCCCTACCAGGTGAAGAACATGAATGACACACTCACCATCACACATCGCTTCATTGTCAATCCGCTGACCCGCAGGTACAATGGGGCCGACCTTGTGGCGCGTACTACGGAGCAACGTGTGGCCGATCGAATCGAGTTTCTGAAACATCTGCCGTTATTCACCAATCTGCCTGATCCAGAATTAGCGAGCCTGGCGCAAGACTTTTCGACGCGCCGCTTTCAACAGGGTGAAACCATTTTCTTTCAGGGCGATCCCAGCCAGGCGCTGTATCTCATCGAGACCGGGCGCGTGCGTATCTATGTGCAAGACGAAAGCGGCCAGGAAACGTCGGTGATCTTCTACAGCGCCGGCGATATGTTTGGAGAATTGGCCGCCATCGACGGCTTGCCGCGCTCGGCGAGCGCCATCGCCGCCGACGAAACGATCGTGCATGTGCTAAGCCGTGAGCGGCTGCGCGCTCACTTGTTAGTGTCGCCGCAGTTAGCCTACAACTTCATGCAGGCCCTGGCGGTGCGCGTGCGCTATTCCACGATGCAGGTGGGCAGCCTGACTTTGCACGATGTGCCCAGTCGTCTGGCGCGCAAATTGCTGGAGTTGGCGCAGGGCTACGGACGTGTGGAAACCAACGGGGTGCGCATCGATATGCCGCTCACGCAAAGCGACCTGGCCAGTCTCATCGGCGCAACGCGCGAGAGCGCCAACAAAGCGCTGGGGAACTTCAAGCGCAGCGGCACCATCCGCATCGAACAAAATCACATCACCATCATCGATCCGGAAGCACTGCGAGAAATCGGATCGTAAACGAACCTCCCGGAAACACTTGGCCGCCGAGTGAATGGCGACACCTGACAGATGGCCCGTAGCGACCTGAACGACCTGCAAGCCGTGGGCCATCTGTCAGGTGTATGCCTACGCGATCTCCCCAAAACTTAGCGCGATCGCGCTTGCGCGGAAAAGACTTGATCAGAAAAACAGAATTCAGAAACCCAGTAATTCACCCTCCTGGCGCGACCACACACCGAAAACCGATGCCGTCGAGACGAGTAGCGGGACCGGATCGATATCGACCAGCACCGG
>PMCF01000120.1:212-10419 GCA_003154115.1 Anaerolineae bacterium | reverse complement strand
GTCAAACTGATTGTGAGCCATGCCAGGAAATCACCGTAACCGTCAAAATTGAATGTGTTATAATCGCTGCACTTTGTGCCCGCGAGCACACTTTTGGATTGATGCATATTGAGCTTATCGATTGTCATCCCGGCCTATAATGAAGAAGCCAATGTCGTCGCCGCCGTCGAAGAGGTGGCACGTGTTGCCCAAACACTGGGTGTGGACTACGAAATCATCCTGGTCAACGACGGCAGCCGCGATCGCACGGGCGAGATCGTTCGCACCGAATGCGCCCCGCGCATTCCCAATTTTCGACTCGTTGAACACTTTCCTAATCGCGGTTATGGCGGCGCCTTAAAAGCCGGATTTGCAGCGGCGACAAAAGACCTCATCGCTTTCACGGCTGCCGACCAGCAGTTCAAGTTCAGCGAGATTAATCTGCTGATAACCAAACTGACATCCGAGATGACCTTGGTCAGCGGCTGGCGCGTGAACCGGCAAGATCCCCCAATCCGCCGGCTCAATGGGATGGGCTGGAACACCGTCGTGCGGATTTTGTTTGGCCGCACCATTCACGATATCGACTGCGGCTTCAAGGTCTTCCGGCGCGAGGCGCTGCATCACATTCATATCGAATCGAACGGCGCGATGATCGACACCGAGATGCTGGCCGAACTGAAAGCGCGTGGTTACCGAATGACGGATGTGCCGGTCACGCATCTGCCGCGCACCGCGGGTTCGCCCACTGGCGCGAATCTCAAAGTGATCTTGCGCGCCTTTCGTGACTTGTTCAAATTCCGGCTGCGCCTGTGGCGCGAGCTGCGCGACGAGCAGCGCGCCGCGCAAGCGCGGTAAGATTGAAGAAACCATAATGACTCAACCACTCACCCATCTCGACGAACACGGCCACGCCCACATGGTCAATGTGAGCGCCAAGCCGGATACACATCGGGTTGCCATCGCGCGCGGCGAAGTCCATCTCGCGCCTGATACACTCAATTTGATTCTCAGCGGCGATGTTCCCAAAGGCGATGTGTTTGCGGCGGCGCGGCTGGCGGGCATCATGGGCGCGAAGAAAACCAGCGAACTCATTCCGTTGTGCCATCCGCTGCCCTTGACGCATCTTTCAATTGAACTGAGTGGGCGTAAAGAAAACGGCACCGGGCTGGTCGAGATCACCGCCCGGGCCGAGACGACCGGCAAGACGGGCGTGGAGATGGAAGCCTTGACCGCCGTGACCATCGCCGCGTTGACTGTGTACGATATGATCAAAGCCGTGCAACGTGACGCGCGCCTCACCAACATTCGCTTACTGGAAAAGCACGGCGGCAAAAGCGGCGATATTGTGCTAGAAAAATGAACCTTCAAGTCAAACTCTTTGCCACGTTAAAAGATCGAGCCGGCCGCCCTACCGTTTCGATCGAACTGCCCGATGAGGTGACGGTGTCGGCCCTGCTCGATCGGTTGGCGGCGGCCCAGCCGAAGCTGGCACCTGCTTTGCCCACTTGTCTGGTCGCGGTCAATCAGGAGTTCGCCTTTGGATCGACGCCGATCCGATCGGGCGATGAAGTGGCGCTGTTCCCGCCCGTTAGTGGTGGGTCGTCGGTCAGCGGTGGATCGACTCCTGAGATTTTTCGCATTACCGATGGCTCGATCGATCTCAACGAACTCGTCGCCGCTGTGACATTGCCTTCCACCGGCGCAGTCTGCACGTTCACGGGAACGGTGCGCGGCGTCGGCGCTGGCGCAAGCGCCGGGCGCGATCACGAGACCGCCCAACTGCACTACGAAGCCTACACGCCGATGGCCGAAGCGAAGATGAAGCAAGTGGCCGTTGAGATACGCGCGCGCTGGCCGCTGGTGCAGGGTATCGCCATGGTGCAGCGCGTGGGCCGGTTGAAGGTGGGCGAGTTCACGGTGTTGATTGCCGTCTCGGCGGGGCATCGCGATCAAGGCGTGTTTGAAGCGGCACGCTACGGTATCGATCGCTTGAAAGAAATCGTGCCGGTGTGGAAGAAAGAAATCGGGCCACAGGGCGAGGCCTGGGTCGAAGGGCATTATCATCCCACAGAAACGGACGTGATCAGTGGAACCCAACATGAGTAAGAACGCCAAGCGTGTGGTCGTGACCGGCGTCGGCACCGTCAACTGCACCGGCTTAACAGTGGAAGAATCATGGTCGAACATCGTGGCCGGGAAGACCGGCATCGGCACTTTGACATTGACCGACACCAGCATGATCAACGTGCACATCGGTGGGCAGGCCTGGGGCTTCGATCCGACGAAATACATGGATCCGCGTGAAGCACGGCGACGTGATCGGTTTTGCCAGCTGGCCGTAGCGGCGACCCGCATGGCGTTGGAGCATTCCGGCCTGATCGTCACCGAAGACAACGCCGATGATATCGGCTGCATCTATGGCACCGGAGCGGGTGGGCTACAGAGTTTTGCCGAATTTTCCAGGATATTTGAGCGAGAAGGCAGCCGCAAACTGCACCCGTTTGCGGTGCCGATGGTGCTGAACGACAGCGCCTCTACTTCGATCGCGATCGACTGGAATCTGCGCGGACCGAATGTGACACCCGTCTCGGCGTGCGCCGCCGGAGCCGATGCGATCGGGCTGGCCTATCGGTTGATTCAGGTCGACGATGTGCGTGCCGTCGTGACGGGCGGCACTGAAATGTCCTTGAATCCCATGCCGATGGCGGCCTTCGATCGACTGGGGGCGATGAGCCGCAATAACGATCATCCGCAAACGGCCTGCCGTCCCTTCGATAAGAATCGTGACGGATTGGTGATGGGTGAAGGCGCGGCCACGTTGATTCTCGAAGATCTGGAATTTGCACAGGCGCGCGGCGCGCACATTCTGGCCGAGATTATCGGCTACGGCTGCACGTCCGATGCCTTTCACGTCACGGCGCCCGCTGAAAACGGGGTGGGCGCGGCCAAGGCGATGCAGCGCGCCCTGCGTGATGCCGGGCTGACACCGCGCGACATCGACTGGATCAGTGCGCATGCCACGGCCACGCCCCTTAACGACAAGTTCGAAACGGCCGCGATCAAGAGCGTCTTTGGCGAGCAAGCCTATCGGGTTCCGGTCAGCGGCACCAAAGGGATGACGGGCCACATGATGGCGGCCACCGGCGCGCTGGAAGTGATCTTCGGCATCAAAGCGATCGAGACCGGCTGGATTCCACCCACGATCAATCGCGACACACCCGATCCCGATTGCGATCTGGATTACGTGCCCCAGCACGCCCGACAAGTCACTGTGAATACGTTCATGAGCAATGCGTTTGGGTTCGGCGGACACAACAGCGTTTTGATTTTCAAACGATTTGCAGCCTAAGAAGCCGTCAAAGAACAACTCNNAGCGTCGAAAGTGCGGACTTATTTCTTGGCAAGCCCTAAAGAAAAAGCAGCGGAGGCGGCTCTGCTCCGAAAATGTAATCGACTGATACTGACGCGTTACGCCTTTTGTTTGACCCAGCGACAATGTCACTACCGTCTTTCAAGAATCCCGAGCTCCTCACCCGCGCCCTCACGCATAGCTCGTATCTGAACGAGCATCCCGAAATAGAGCCGCTCGACAACGAACGGCTGGAATTCCTGGGTGATGCGATTCTGGATTTTATCGTGGCGGGCTGGTTGTATCGCAAGTATCCCGATTTTGACGAGGGCCGCTTGACGTCCATCCGCGCCGCGGTGGTGCGCGCCGAAAAACTGAGTGAACTCGCTAATCAGATTGGCCTGGGTAAACACTTACGGCTGGGCAAAGGCGAAACGGTGAGCGGCGGACGCACGCGGCAAGCTCTACTCGCCGATGCCTTTGAAGCCATGCTGGGCGCGCTCTATCTCGATCAAGGTGTGCGCGCGGTGCAGCGTTGGCTGACGCCGTTGATCACGATCGAGATCGAGCGCATCCTCGCCGCGCAAGGCGATCGGGATGCGAAAAGCGCGCTGCAAGAGTGGAGTCAGGCGCAGCGCCGCATCACGCCCCATTATCGCACGGTGAATGAAGCGGGCCCCGATCACGCCAAGTTGTTTACCGTCGCGGTCTTTATCGGTTCGGAAGAAGTGGGACGCGGCACGGGCTACAGCAAGCAGACGGCGGCGCAAGCGGCCGCGGCCGATGCACTTAGCCAACTGCTGGCTGAAAGTTGACAACGAACCCAAGCGGCAATACACTTGGTGACAGAGTATCCATAGGCGCACAGCGTCGTTTTGCAGTCCACCCTGCGCACAGACACTTTACCTGGGACGGCAACCATGTGGCACACCTACTACACCCCCACCACGCTTGAAGAAACTTTGCGGTTACTGGCGCGGCACGGCCAGGAAGCGCGCATCATCGCCGGCGGCACCGACATCTTGATCGAGATGGAACGCAAGATTCGCGCGCCGCACAGCTTGATCGATATTTCGCACATCCCCGGCCTCGATCGGATCGAATTGAAGAAAGGGGGCTTCCACCTGGGGCCGCTGGTCACTCATCACCAGGTAGTGGCCTCACCAGAGATCGTGGCGCAGGCTTATCCGCTGGCCCGCGCCTGCTGGGAAGTGGGCGCACCGCAGATTCGCAATCGCGGCACCATCGCCGGCAATCTGATCACGGCCTCGCCCGCCAACGACACGATTGTGCCCCTGCGGGTGTTGGGCGCGACGGTGACGCTGCAATCGGTGCGCGGCAAACGCACACTGCCCTTGCACGATTTCTACAAGGGCGTGCGCAAGACGGCCATGGCCGATGACGAATTGCTGGTGGATATTTTCTTCCCGGCCATGAGCAACGAAGAGCGCGGCACGTTCATCAAGTTGGGCTTGCGCCGCGCCCAGGCGATTTCGGTGGTCAACATCGCCACGATTCTGGAACTGCACCGCGACGCGATTGTGAAAGCGCGCATCGCCTTCGGCTCGGTCGCGCCGACCATCGTCCGTGCGCCTGAGGTGGAAAGCTATCTCGTCGGCAAGTCGCTGACCGACGAAGTTATTCAACAAGCCGGTGAGTTGGCGCTGAATGCCGCCAAGCCCATCGACGATGTGCGCGGCCCGGCGGATTACCGCGTGGAGATGCTGCGCGTGCTAACCGTGCGCGCCCTGCGGCAAATCCGCGACGGGTCGGAACGCGCCGATTGGCCGGAGAATCCTCCGCTGTTGTGGGGCAAGACCAACGGGCGCTTCCCCACCTGGCCGGAGGCGCAGCTGATCACGCACACCGAGAACGGGCCAGAGTCGATCGAGACGACCATCAACGGCCAGCATTATTCGATTCGCGGCGCGAATGACAAGACGCTGCTGCGGATGCTGCGCGAGGATGCGGGGCTTAGCGGCACCAAGGAAGGCTGCGCCGAGGGTGAATGCGGCGCTTGCACCATCTTCCTCGACGGCATCGCCGTGATGTCGTGCATGGTGGCCGCGCCGCGCGCGCACGGCGCGCACATCGAAACGATCGAAGCGCTCGCCCACGACGGCCAACTGCATCCGGTGCAAGCTGCCTTCGTCAAGCACAACGCCGTGCAATGCGGTTACTGCACGCCCGGCTTCGTCATGGCCGGGGCCAAGTTGCTGGAAGAGAATCCGCATCCCACCGATTATCAAATCCAGCAAAGCATCAGCGGCAATCTGTGCCGCTGCACCGGCTACTACAACATCGTCACGGCGATCCGCGAAGCGACGGGAGATTAGGACACAGATTACACAGATGAACACAGAACTCAAAACCGCACGCGAACTGGCCGAAGAGCACGAAGCCCAATTGCTCAACTATCTCAAAGCCACGACCATTGAAGTCGGCCTGCTTCTTAACTTCGGCGTCAAAGCCGAACACAAGCGCAAAGTCTACGACAACGAACGCAAAGGCTCGCTGAACTGGATCACGCCACAACCTGCATCATAAAATCTGTGTAATCTGTGCGTATCTGTGTCCAATAGCACATTAAACCCTCAAGGCTGGAGAATCTGGTGGCAGGCGGCGCGACCTCGCACGTGGCCGGCCGCGATTGTGCCCGTGCTCGTCGGCAGCGCCATTGCCGCACGCAGCGGGCAGTTTCAAGGGCTACCCTTCCTCGCCGCCTTGCTGGCCTCGCTGCTGATTCAGATCGGCACCAACTACGCCAACGATCTATTTGACTACCTCAAGGGCGCCGATCGGCAGCGGCAAGGCCCCACGCGCGTCGTGCAAAGCGGGCTGGTCACACCCTCACAAATGCGCCACGCCGTCATCTTCGTCTTTGGATCGGCGGCGCTGCTGGGCGTGTATCTCATCTTCGTCGGCGGCTGGCCGATCGCCATCATTGGTGTACTCTCGATTCTCGCCGGCATCGCTTATACCGGCGGGCCATATCCGTTGGCCTATCACGGTCTCGGCGATCTCTTCGCCTTCCTCTTCTTCGGCGTCATCGCCGTGATGGGCACGGCTTATATCTTCACGCACCAATTCACCGCGCCATCGCTCGTGGCCTCCTTGCCAGTTGCGTTGTTGGTCACCGCCATCATCATCGTCAACAACCTGCGCGACATTCCCACCGATGCGGCGGTGGGCAAACGCACGTTCGCCGTAATGATTGGCGATCGGAACACGCGCCGCGAATACACGCTCTGCGTGTTAGGAGCTTATCTCTTCCCGATCGGATTGGCGGCTCTCTCCGGCTCGATCGGGTGGTGGTGGTTGCCGTTCTTCACGCTGCCACGCGCGATCCAACTCGTACGCACGGTGTTGCAGGGACAGGTCGGGCCGTCGCTCAATCGGATGTTGGGGCAAACTGCACAGCTGCATCTGTGGTTCGGCATGGCCCTGGCGCTGAGCATTCTGGTCAGTTGATAACCGGTTAGTGCCCTGCGACAAAACTCTATCCCCCAATACGTAGAAATACGTATTTACAAACCACCCCGATCTGCTGTATAAACAAGCAACACTTCACCGCAGATGCATTGGCTTTGCGAGGCACGATGCGCACCATTTGCCGCTTTTTCTTTTGTGGGTCGGCGCTTGTTTCCTTCGCCGTGTTTGTGGCGCAGAATCTTCCCAATCTCAGCTTGAGCGCGAACGCGATTCAGTTTGTGACGTATACGGCGCTGATCACGGCCGGGCTGTATGCGCTGTTCTGGATTGCGAAACGACTGTGGCAGGCACGCGACCTCATCGGGCGCGTCATCCTGGGGTTAGTGCTCGTCATACTTGTGATCCTGCTTGTGGCCGTGCCTGAATTGCAGCAACTTGTGCTGAGTGGGTTGAAAGCGCTAGCCGAACGTCCGTTGGTTATCACGGTCTTGTGCCTGATTATCTGCGGCTTCTGCTACAGCCGCCCTGCCCCACAATCCAAAAACTAGAATCAAAAACGCGAACCGATCGGTTCGCGTTTTGTGTACCCCCGGTGAGAATTGAACTCACGCCATCGGCTTCGGAGGCCGGTGCTCTATNNCTCTATCCGCTGAGCTACGGGGGCGTCTGCGCCGTAGTTTACCACAGCCGTAACTGTTCTGCAACGAAATGATGTTGAGAGAGTATAACGCAAAAGTGTTAGTGACTTTTCAGTTGCTCCCGCTCCGTGCTGGATGGGTACATCCAGCACGGAGCACTACCGGAAACCCGAAGGCTGCCCAACAGTTTTGCGGTATACCCATATTGAGAAGCTGAGGCGCGCAGTAAGGCCCCGTTCGCAGAAGACAGCGAATCGGGAATGAGACAACAGACGGGCATTTGCCTGTGAGGCATGTTCAGTCTATACTTTCAAGCATGACAAACCCCAAACCCATAACCACCAACACCCTATTCTATGGCGACACGCGCAGCGTGCCGATTCTGCGCGAGCACATTGCGGACGAGAGCGTCGATCTGATCTATCTCGATCCGCCGTTCAACAGAAAGCGTGTATGATATGATTACCGTCACCAATGTATCAACAGGATTAGTTTAATGACCACCTTGCCCCTATTCATGACCCACAAAGCAATTGAGACAACCTATAGTTCCGAGGCCGAGATAGTTGTATATAACGGCGATGTCAATGACTATGTTGCATCCGTGCCTGATAATTCCGTCAGCCTGATTATTACTTCTCCGCCTTACAATTTGGGCAAAGATTATGAGGATCGCGTTTCGATCGAGAAATATCTTGAAGGCCAGAGCCGATTGATTAGCCAGTTGTACCGTGTGTTAAGAGATGACGGAAGCATCTGCTGGCAAGTGGGCAACTTTGCAGCCTGCCCTCTATAGGCGGAGGATAAGTAATGGCAAATGAGACCAAAGCATCTTTCTTGGCCGAATTGACCAAAAGATATGGCTCTATCCGAAGGCTCGAAAACAGCCTATCGCTTTATGAATTAGGGAATGGTGCGGCTCGATTGTATATTCGCTATTCCAAAGTACATAGTCGGCAGCAGACTTTTTACGGATTGCGTGCAGAAGACTTGCAGCAAATAGAAGGCCATCCGTCTGTCATTTGTTTCTTGTGGGACAAACAGATTGAACCATTGTTTGTGCCGCTTGAAGATTACGAGGATGTTTTTCAATCTATTACTCCTGCCAGTGACGGGCAATACAAGGCGCAAGTCTATTTGAAAGATGACGGGACGGAGTTGTATATTGCAGGTGTGGGACGATTTAACGTCGATGCTAATTTCGGCTGGGAGCGACTTGATTCTTTGCTGGATTCAGCTAGGCTTTTGCCCTCAACTGACTATACTCATTCGCAAATTCAAACCCTCTTGGGCGCAATTGGCGCAGCTAAAGGGCATGATATCTGGATACCGCAACATGATCGTAGCAAGTTGGAATGGTCAGTAGCTCATCGGTTTGATTGTCGCGATCAATTACCACATGGCACTGAACCGGTGAGCTCTATCCTACAGGAAGTGGATGTTATTTGGATTGAACGCGGCTCGACAAGAATTCGAGCACTATTTGAGGTTGAACATTCAACTCCGATCTATTCTGGATTATTGCGATTCAATGATTTTCATCTAGTTGCTCCCAGTATTCGGCCAAGGTTTAGCATTGTCGCTAATGATCTCCGACGCGCACTGTTTGCACGACAAATCAACCGTCCAACATTTCAAACCAGTGGCTTGGCTGAGCTTTGCACTTTTTTTGAATATCCAAACGTGGCAGGCTGGTACGATCGGCTTGTTAAGCACACGTGAGACTTCATAACTGAGGGAGATATCTCATGATATGGGTATTGACGCAGGTACAAAGTGGTATTGCGGTTAGCGTGGAAACTTTCGCCACTGAAGCAGCGGCGATGCAACGCGTCGAAGAACTGCTGATTGACTTTAATTGGGATAACAACAGCCTTGATCTCTTTGCTGGTGAAATCGGCACAGAGTTAGAGCAGTTGTCTATCGAGGCTCAAACGAGTTAGACGTTGAAGTTCAGTTTGGAAAATATGCGTTCATGGTTTACAACGTCTGTGCAAAGATGACGATTTTTAATCGACTTGGCCTGATAGACGCTGGAGTCGAGATTGTTCCAATACGAGATTTTGCTGGCGAGATGTCCACAGGCGTATCTTACTTTGAGCAATTTGTATGGGACTTGCAGCATCGCAGCACTGCGGACATCGATATTCCGGTATTGATTCTTGGTGTTGCGATGTAACAATCGCGATGGAAACTTGACAAGATTCAAATCCTCACCATTCCAAGCTTGCTCAACGGTACAGAGGCACCGCACTATCCAGACGTATCGCGCGGCAGTACCAGCTCCCGCAAGGCGCGCGTGGAAGAGGCGGATGCGCAACAGGGAAAGTTGGAACTGTAGGACCTCGGAGGTTTTAACGTGTTGTCTAGCCTTGCCTGCCTATCAAGCAGATCGATCANNTCAAGCAATAGCAAAGTGACTTCAAGCAATAGAAAAGTGACCTCAAGCAATAGCAAAGTGACTTCAAGCAATAGCAAAGTGACCTCAAGCAAGAATAAAGTGACTTCAAGCATACACAAAGTAATCTCAAGCAAGCATAAAGTAACGTCAAGCATTGATTGAGTAACGCTAATGGAACTGCGGGAAACTCTTATGAATCCGTATGATTCGCCTATTCGATGAAAAGCAACCGCAAAGTTGACACGAATTCATTCGTATCCAACAGGAGAAACGCATCATGCCGACCCGACCGATGACCACCACCGCCCAGCAGTTAAACACCGCGCAACTCGCCATTGCCAACTCTCTGGCCGACCCCGAAATCAAAGCCGCCGTGGCACAATTTGGCTATACCACCGCCAAGTT
>PMCF01000120.1:0-173 GCA_003154115.1 Anaerolineae bacterium | reverse complement strand
GCCACGCTGGACAAGGACGGCCTCGCTACGTTGGGACTGACGGGCAAAGAGCCGCGCAACACGGCGGGGTTCATTCAAGCCGGATATACGCTGTTCGACAACGCCGCCGACAGCGGTCTGCTAAGCGACTTCGGCTACGATGAGACACGCCTCGCTGAGGAGCGCGCCAAGAT
>PMCF01000210.1 GCA_003154115.1 Anaerolineae bacterium | reverse complement strand
GCAGAGACCTTCGGCTACTGTTTACTACGGAATCACTTTCATGTGCTGGCGCGCATCCGTCCCGAAAGACCTGGCAGGTTTCCCGCGGATCATCAATCCTTGCTCACTACGAGCAAGGCCGGCCAAATAGGTCGACCAGATCATCTGGTCGCTTCGCAGAACCTGCCAGGTCTGCACTCCCTCGCAAGCCTTCTCGAACCTCTTCAACGCTTACACCAAGTCGATCAACAAAGCCTACGGGCGCACCGGCAGTCTTTTCGAGAAACCCTTCCGCCGCATTGAGGTCGCCACGCCGGATTACTGCCTGCGACTGGTTCACTACATCCATTGGAATCCGCAGAAGCACGGCTTCGTCACAGACTTTCGTGACTGGCCGTATTCGTCCTATCAGGCGCTGCTATCCGATCGCCCGACATTCCTGCAGCGCGAACAGGTTCTGGAATGGTTCAACGGGCGCGTCGAGTTTGACGCCGTGCATCAGATGCTGACCGACGAGAAAAGCATCCTGGATTTGATCGGCGACGACGAGGACTGAAGACCAATCAAGACCTGGCAGGTTTTCTGTGAACGATCGTTACTACTCAGCCGTCATGCCCGAATGCTTTTATCGGGCATCCAGATGACCATTGGCGAGTTGTGCTGGCCATGCGCTGGATTCCCGCCTAAAACGTGCGGGAATGACATCGCCACGAAGGCTGAGCAGTTACGAAGATCAGCACATGCTCGCGTACCAAGACCTGGCAGGTTTCATTTGATCATCAACACCTGCTCACTGCGAGCAAGGCCGGCCAAATAAGTCGACCAGATCATCTGGTGGAAACCTGCCAGGTCTACACGCCAGAGTCACAATGGGAACAACGCCACCCGAAAACCCCTGTTGACGTCCCTGTAGTCAGGGTTGTACCTGCTGCGGTATGCACAGCGCGCGTGCCTCTGACTGATGTGGAACGCGCCCCCCGCAGCACCCGGAGGACTTCACGCGATGCGTTCAAGTCTTCACGCCGTTTGTCTTTGGGATCGTAAGGATAAGCGAACTCCGGCTTGCTCGAATCTTTGCCCCACAAGCTGCGCGTCCATTCCCAGACGTTGCCGCTCATGTCCAGTATATCATAGGGACTCTTGCCAGTGGGGAAGCAACCCACAGCGCTGGTGCGGCCAATACCAGATTCAGAGGTATTCGCGCAATCCGAATCAAACTTATCGCCCCACGGATATATTCGGCCATCGGCACCACGTGCCGCCTTTTCCCATTCGGCTTCGCTCGGTAATGTGACGCGCAATGTACCATCACGCAGTCCTTGCCAGAACGGCGAACGATCATTCTGCGGCGCGATGACACGCAACTTCTCGGTCAGCCACTCGCAGTACTTCAGCGCATCATACCACGTCACATAGACGATCGGGTGCGTGGCCGTGCCGCGCAGACTGTCTTCATCTTGCGGCTTATATCCGCTGTCGGTGACAAAAGCACGGAACTGATCGACGGTGACGGGATAACGGGCCAGGTAATAAGTGGGCAGGAAAACTTCGTGCTGCGGCAACTTATCATCATAAGCATCTTTATCGCGTCGTTTGTCGCTGCCCATCAAAAACTTTCCGGCGGGAATTTCCACAAAACCCAACAGCGGCTCGACGGGCAGGCAAAAGCGATCGGGGCCGTGGAAGCGCGAGTCGCCCAATCGAGAAAGCGTATCACCCGCGCGAGCGCGCAGCACGGCGGGCGCTTTCAGATCAGGATCGACCAAGCGAGTCTGCAAACGTTTGGCCTGGCGCAGGCGCACCTCGGGCTGGGGCCGTTCCAATTCCAGCACCGCCGCGCCCGCCAGTTCCAATCCGGCCAGACAGGTGGCGCCATCGCAATCGAGTGTGGAAAGCCAATCCAAGTACTCGCGCGCAAAAGGCGGATAATCAGCCTGCGCGAAGCCATACGTCAACAGCAGGGTTTCACGCCACCAGGCATCCGGCACATGAGGCAGCAGGGTCGGCAGCGCTTTGTCGCGCTGCTTGGCCAACACCCGCGCCGCCAGAAATTCTTGAAAGGTCAGATGCGCGAACTGAAAGAGTTCGGCGCGTTCTTCAAACAGGCCGCCGCGACTGCGCACGGCTTCGACAAAAGTTTTGAGCGCGGGTTCGGCTAACAGCGGTTGCAACACGGCGCGCACGCGCGCTTCGGAGATGGCCGCGCCCGCGCGTCCGCCACGTTGCATCTCCAGGGCTAGGGCAGCCAGCCAGTCGCGCTGTTCGTCCCAGGCCCCGCCCCATTCCACCAGCTCTTTGCGGGTTGGATCGTCGGTGGCGTACTGCGCCTGGAGCACCACCTTGACACAGGCTTCGTACAACTTGGCCCGCTCGCGCGGCAGTTCCGTTTCGCCCCATTTGACGCTGATCACCATGGTGGTCATCAACGGGGTGCTGATCAATGGCGACAGATCGCGATCGGCGCGCAGGGCGTTGATGTTCTCAATATCGCCCGCCATTTCCGCCGTGCGCGCCTCGGCTTCGGCCGGATACAACTGTTCGCACCAGTTATGCACCAGCGCCCGAATCTGCTCGTCGGCCAGGCGCTGTATATCCAACCGCACAAAGTCATCGCCAAACACGGCATCGTCACGATAACCCGCCTCGCGCGCCGTGACGATGAGGCGGTTGCCGGGATAGATTTCGTTGGCGAGCTTCTCCACCTCGCTGCGCACGCGAGCGCGTTCCTCGCGGCTCACCACTTCGTCCAACCCGTCCAACATCAACAGACAACCGCCGCCCAACAGCAGCCGATCAAAGAAATCTTCGGATGTTTCAAGGACGGGATTCTGGCGCTTGAGGTACCACGGCACAAAACCGGCCAGCGTGCCCAGGCGCGGTTGGTGCAACATGCTCCGGGGGTCCGTCCGGCACAGGCGCAAATACTCGCGGTAGTAGCGCAGCGGGATTACGAGCGGAATGAGCGATTGCACGCCGCGTGGCAGTTCAAAGGGCAGTAAATGATCGCTTTGTACGGCAGCGGCCAGACTCGCCGCGAAATAAGCCAGCACAGTGCTCTTGCCGCAGCCGGCGTTGCCCACCAGCGCCAGACGATCTTTAATCGTCAGCAGATTGGTGAGCGCCACGTCGTCGCCTTCCCCGTGGCCCTGCTCCACCAGCTTCAGGTAAGCCTGCGCGCGGGCCATCTCGCCGGAGAATTCGCCGGCGAGTTTCTCCACCTCATCGCGGCGCGGCGGTTGAAAGCGGCGCAGCGCCACCGGCACAAACACATCGATCAGGGTGCGCACGGGACGCCCCTGGGCCGTGGGCAAACTCTCCAGACCGTACAGCCGCGCTTTGTCGTGTGCGCTGCGGACCCAGGTCAAGTATCCGTTAAGAATGCGCGCGAAATCGTCTGCGCTCAAAGCGTGACGACCGGCGGGTTTGGAATAAACGTTGTAGTAGTAGACGATCTTGTCACGCCCGACAACATCGCCGCCAATCGACACTTTTTTCGCCCCGACATCGACGCCGCCACTGCGTGTTGCCTGTGACGCCGCAGCTTCCTCTCGCTCCAAACGAGCCAGCAATTCTCGCAGCGGCGCAAGCGACTGAGATAGATCAACTCTCAAATCACGCTGCTGATCTTCCAGCGAGGCAATGGACTGCTTGAGCTTGGCGATTTGGTCGGCACGGTCATCAGACATGGCCTCATCCTCGTTCACAGACTAAAGGTAACTACTAAGCCGTCATGCCCGAACGCTTCTGTCGGGCATCCAGGTTGACCGTTGGTAAGTCACGCTGGTAGGGCCACTGGATTCCCGCCATGCCGTACCCAGGCTCTAGGGGAGCCTGGCGGCACCCAAGAGCGACGACATGCGGGAATGACGGCGGAGCAGTTACGACTAAAGGCAGTATACCGTGAGGAACACCGCAAGGCAAGCAAAACGGCTTCGTAGTAACCGCTTCGCGTCAGTCGTGGTGGACGGCCAAAAAGCGACTGAAGTCGCAACTACCGGCAACTACCGGCGTCAATTGTTTTCATATTGAGAATTGCTGGATTAAGATCGCTTGACCTCAATCCGTTGTCATCATCCGTTGATTCGCTGCCTATTCGTTGACACCTGCCGCCACACCCACGCCCCTGCTATCCCGCCCGCCACATCAAACAACACCGACAAGCCCTCGGAACTGCGCCCCGGCGTGAAACGCTGATGAAACTCATCGCTGGCGCCATATAACGCCACGACGATCAACGTGATGATCATTTCGCGTTTCGTGATGCGCTTGTCTTTGCTCACCGCGCGCAGCGTCAACGCGCCCAGCACCGCAAACTCGAATAGGTGCGCCGCGCGATGCGCCAGACCGTCCGTCGTTTTGCCGCCCACGCGCGGAATCGATCCGATCGAAGACCCGCTAAAGATCACGCCCATCCACACCAGGACGGGCAGCCACCACCGGACGAAAGCCTTGATCGATTTCTGATTTTTGATTGCTGATTTTTGATTGCCCCGTGACGACTGCCTCATTTAGGCTCCTTCATCTTTTGTAAATCTTTTCAACCGCTTCAACCAATCGATCCCAACTAAACCGCTCGATCACATCCTGCGCGGCTTGTCGGCCCAACCGATCGGCTTGCTCCCGATCGTGCAGCAGATCGAGGATGGCGTGCGCCATCGCCGCCGCCGCACCGCTGGGAACCAGCACGCCCGTTTCGTTGTGGCGAATGTATTCCGCATTCTGCCCCACGGCGTCAGCCACGACGGGCACGCCCGCGCTCAGCAGATCGATCAACTTCACGCTGCACTTCGTACGATTGATCAGCGTATCATCGAACGGATAAATTGCCACGCCAGCCTGCGCGAAATAACCGGGCAGAGCCGCCGCATCCACCCACCCCGCATACTCGATCGAAGCTCGCAGCCCGATCGCTTCGGCTTGCTTCAACAGCTGCTCTTCTTCACCGAAGAAACCCTTGCCCACCACCACCAACTTCGCGTCCGGCTCTTGCTCCACCACGCGGCGCAGCACCTCGATGATGCGATCGATCTTGAATTCAAAGAAACGAGTGTAAAGCAGGATTTCTGATTGCTGATTTTTGATTTCTGATTGAAAACGCGCTGAAGCAGATCCACCACAACCATTGGGCACGTAGGCAACATGGTTAGGCTTCACGCCCAGCGACCACACGATCGATTGCAAGGCCCTGCTCGCCACCGTCACGCCATCGTTATGAGTCAGCCCCCACTGCTCCTGCCACGCAAACATCTTCTTCTGCGCCCACGAATACTGACCGCTAAAATCATTCCACCCGCCCGCACCTTCCCAGTCATCCGTGTCGACGATCAAGCGCGCTTTGACGCGGCCCATTTGTTTCATCTGCCACAACCACCACGCCGCGAGTCCCGCATACGCCTTGGGCTTGAAGCAGTGAATGACATCTGGTTGAAAATCGAGCGCGCGGCTTACCAGTCGCCGCGTTGTGTTAAGGTGAAACAGTCCCGGCACTCCTACAGGCAGCGCAACATTCTCAACTTCCACTCCTGCATCTTGCGTCTTGCATCCTGCATCCTGCGGATAGTCCCACGGCGGCAAAATCATCCGCACCGCGTGGCCGCGCACCACCAGCGCTCGCGCCAGAGGAAGAGCGCGCACGTTCATCGTGCCTTTAGGTCGCAGCCCGAACGGGCCAATCATCGCAATTCGCATGTCACTTTTCACTCTTCACTCTTCACTTTTCACGCACGCGAATCTTGCTCAACAACTGCCGACTATCCACTTCGTGCCCGTCTTCCGCCAGCACATTCAGACGGCCCACTTTCGGCAAGAACCAACCCACTTCGACATCCAAGAGACCGGGCTTAGCCGTGGGCGGGAAACGCAACACACGCACATCAGTGATCACTTGTCCCGGCGTCCAGTTCTTCGTCGAGAATGTACCACGCAGTGGTTTGCTGGAATCCTGCGCGCTGTTTTTTTGATCGCTGTTCTTTTGAGCAGGACGCAGAGCGTTCAAGAACACACTGTAATCTTCGGCGAACGGCGCGGCGGCACGCCAGTACAACGTCACCGTGATCGCTTCACCCGGCAAAATGCTGCGCTCCGCTGGGAACATCTCGTACCCCAGCAGCTCAACCTGATCGCCAAAATTGGCGCGCAGCGAGTTGGGATAATCGCCGGGGCGCGGATCGATCTTCATCACGCCGATCGACACGGCATCATCTTCAATAGCCTCTCCCTGCGCATCGATCGCATTCAGGCGCGGTCCATCCTGTTCATACAGGCCGACGCGCAGTGTCGCGTTGTTGGGCGCATAAGCCCCCTCAGGCACGTACACATCGAGTGTGTCGGCGAACACCTCGCCCGGTTTCCACAGCGTCGTCGGATACATGCCGCGGCCCGGCCATGTATCACGCTGTGCGACGATGATGCCTTGATCGTCGCTGAGATGCACGAACTCCACGTAGGATCGATCGATCGGCTGCACAGCGCGCCAATACAACGTGACCTGGATCGGATCACCTGGCTCAGCTGAACCCCGATCGATCTCCGCGCCCAACAGTTCGATCTCGCCGGCGAAGTTGACCTTGAGCGGTTGAGAAATTGACGCAGCATCAACTCTTCGTGGCGCGGCGTAAGCGGGTACGAAATAGCCGAAGAAGGCAACACAGGCGAGAGCAAAAGCAGCGACAGGAATGGCGTAAAACGTGAAACGTGAAACGTGGTGCGTGGTGCGTGGTGCGTGATGCCTCTTGCCGCCGGCCATCTGTATTACTTGCGTTAAGCCAAACGCCAACAGCAACCCGAAGGCTGACAGTCCCGGAAAATAGAAGCGACCCATCGGCCCGGCGGTGCTGCTCATCATGTAGCCGAAGAGCGCGGCGGCGAACAACAGCGCCGAAAAGATCACGAGGACGAGTTGCTTGATCTGCACATGATCGAACAACAGTGTCTCTGACTTCGTCATTGCGAGCGTTCCGAGCAGAGCAGCATCTTTTTGCTGCGAAGTCGAGGGATCACGATCAGGGCGGTGGAGATTGCTTCGTCGCTGGGAAGCGCTCCTCGCAATGACGCCCTTTGCCCGGTCTTTATCCTGAAGTGCGCTGAAGGAACGCACGAACGCGATAACCAAACCAACCAGGCCAAGCAGCGAGACGATCAACGCGCCCGTGTAGATGGCATCAGGCAGCGGAATCTGTCCGTAACCGAAGCGACCCCAGAGGCTGCTCCACGCGTAGGGAATCTCACTGACAGCCAGCCAGAAACTCTCGGCGGGATTGCGCCCACCCCATAGTTCGTTCATGCGCTGGACGCCGGTCGGCTCGCCATACAACTGATAGTTGCGCACAAACCACCAGCCCGCGATGAGCGCTACGAATCCGACGATAAATAGATTAGCCTTGATGAGGCCGCGCCAATCGCGCTCGCGCCCAGCGCGCGGCCACACCGCAATGAGCAAGGCCAGTTCTACCAGCGGCAGCGCGAAAGCCAGATTGAATTTCGCCATCAGCGCGAGGGCGAACGCCAGGGCCAGGAAGATCAATCGGCGAGTGGTGAGGCCAAAGCGAATGATCGTCACACCGATCCAGAGAAGGATCGATCCGAACAGGCCCGCGATCACATCGTTGTTGATCGCGCCGCTCATGAACAGAAACTGCGGATTGAACGCGACGATCGCCGAGGCCGCAGCCGCCAGCATTTTGCGATCGGGAAAGACGGTGAGCGTCAGACGATACGTGACCCACACCATGAGCGCGCCAATGATGAGGTTGACCCAGCGCGCGACATGCACCATCAATACCACGCCGGAATAGGGCCACTGTTCGTCGGGGCCGTGCAGATAGCGGTTCTTATTATCATTGTTGATTTCCCAATAACGATAACCGTAATAGGGATTCTGCGCGGGCTCGTAGAGCGCCGACCGATCGGGTGGAATGAAACCGGAGGCCAAAGCGGCGATCAGGTAATACAACGGCGGATGGTGCGCCTGAATGCGTGGTTGATCGGCGCGCTGCTCCGGCAGAGCGTGAAACTCCTGGATATAGCGGATGTAACGAAAGTGATGGAGCTCGTCGGTCGATTCGTAGATGGGATTGACGACGCTGAAGCCAAAGGCCAGCGCGAGATAGCCGAAGAGAATCAGCGTGAATAACGGATGCGAACGCAGCGACGAGATTAGACGATTCATAGTAACAATCAAACCGCCGACAGAGGTCGGCGGCCAGGTTGCGTCGATTATAACGGCGGCAGATGAAAGACACAACCTCACCCCCCAACCCTCTCTCCTGAAGTGAAACAACACACTTCAGGAGAGGGGGCAAAGCATCCCGAAAAAGGATTATAATATTGACATCCTCATCAAATCCACTCAAGGAGACGCCATGCCCCATGTTTACGCCGGACGCTACCTGCGCCTCAACCTCAGCACCGGCGAGCACACGATCGAGCCGATCGACGAAGCCGACGTGAAGGCGTATCTGCTCGGCTCCGGTTACGCCGCGAAATTGTTCTATGCTGAACTGGATCCGGCGATCGATCCCCTCGATCCGCGCGCGACGCTGTATGTGTTCAACGGTCTGCTCTCCGGCACTTTCGCGCCTACCGGCTGCCGATCGTCCTTCTGCGGCCGATCGCCCCTCACCGGCATTTGGAACGAAGCCAACCTCGGCGGACATTGGGGCGCGGAACTGCGCTTCGCCGGATTCGACGGGATCGTGATTACCGGTCGCGCGGAGAAACCAGTGTATCTGTACCTCAACGGCGATCACATTGAGGTACGCGACGCTGCCCAGGTGTGGGGCAAGGATACGTTTGAAGCGCATGACATCTTGATCGCTGAGACGGACGAGAAAGCGCGCGTGGCCGTCATCGGCGTGGCAGGCGAGAATTTGGTGAAGATCGCGGGCGTGGTCAGCGGCGGTCATACGCATGCACGCATGGCAGCGCGCGGCGGCATGGGCGCGGTGCTGGGCGCGAAGAACCTCAAAGCGATTGTCGTGCGCGGCATCCCTTCGGGAAAGCGGCAGTACGCCGATGCCAAAGGCTTCCACGCCCTGGTCAAAGAAGACAACCACTATCTGGGCGCAAAACCTGCCATCGAGTCGCTGCATCTGGTCGGCACCGCGGGCGGTCATCCGGGTACCGATAAATTCGGCGACAACGCGATTCTGAATTGGCGCGGCGGAAATTGGACAGAGGGCACGATCAAGACATCGGGCAAAGCGATCGCCGAAACGATCTTCAGCCGCCATACGTTTTGTCATGCCTGCCCGATCGGGTGTGGCAAAGCGATCGAGATCAAGGAAGGTCCGTATGCCGGTGTGTACGGCGAAGGGCCCGAATACGAAACGCTGTGCGGCTTCGGATCGAATTTGCAGTGCGACGATCTCAATGCCGTTAGCGCGATGAACGATTGGTGCAACCGCTACGGTCTGGATACCATCTCGACCAGCGGCGTCATCGCGTGGGCATTTGAAGCTTACGAGAAAGGCGCGCTGACGAAAGAGGACACCGGCGACTTAGAGTTGAACTGGGGCGATGCGCACGCCATCATCGAGATGATTCATCGCATTGCGAAGCGTGAAGGTCTGGGCGACCTGCTGGCCGAAGGCTCGCGTGAAGCCGCCCGGCGTGTGGGCAAAGGCACAGACAAGTTTGCCATTCACGTGAAGGGATTGGAACTCCCGTACCACGATCCGCGCGGCTTCGTGGCGATGGCCGCCAATTATGCCACGGCCAGTCGCGGCGCGTGTCACCTGGAATCATTGTCCTATTGGCGCGGCAATGGTTTGGTGTGGCCCGGCTGGGAAGACAGCGATCCGCAAGGTTGGATCGATAAGAAGCGTTTCGATTCGACCATCGGCGCGGAGACGACGGTGTCGTTCCAGAACTACATGACCACATACAATCCGCTTGGCTTGTGCAAGTTCATCGCCAAGGGAACGTTCACGCCCGCGCAGACCGCCGAGTTGGTCAACAAAGCGCTCGGCTGGAATTGGACGGGACAGGATGTGCTGGATGCGGGCGCGCGGTTGTTCAACTTCAAACGGCTGATCAACAACCGCTTGGGGATCACAGCCAAAGACGATGTGCTGCCCATCCGCTTGACCACCGAGCCTCGACCGACCGGATCGGCGGCGGGCGTGCTGCCCGACATGGAGTTGATGCTGAAGAATTACTATCGACTCCGCAAGTGGGATGAGAACGGCGTACCGACGCAAGAGGCGCTGTTGCCGGAAGTATAATCTTGAAAGAACGGAGAATCTACATGTCCACTCGATTGCTCAGCTTGACCGTCAAAAATTTCCGCTCGCTGGCAGATATTCACGTTAAAACCGGCGACCTGAACGTGCTGTTCGGGCCAAACGGCGCAGGCAAATCGACCTTTCTAGACACCCTGTGGTTCGTGCGCGATTGCGCCATCCGAGGTGTGGATGAAGCCTCTTCTGTTAGGAGCCATGGAATCGGGTTGCGCTCAGATAGCGCTGAAGAGAGTGCAAACATCTCTATTAAAATAGAAACCGGCCTTGCAGAATACGAAGTTCAGGCAGGCTATTCGGCAGGAAGAATCGAATCTTTCGTCGGCGAAAGGTTGTACACCAAAGATAGCGGACGCCTCTTGATTGACCGAAAAATTGGTAGTGACAAAGCAAGCTTCGTTCACAAAGCGTTTGATGATCCGCTATTAGCTTCACTGCGCGAGCCGGAAAAACTCGCCTTAACCAGTTATCTGCAAATGGATGATTCTGTTCCAGCGGCGGCTGAAGTTGACCGACTGCTCCATTTCATCAGTTTCTATCATTCCCGCGAGGCCGATCTGTACCGATTGAAGACTCTTGGCTCAGACCTCAGTTACGAAACTCGCCTACGCACACGTGCACAAAATTTGTGGTCTGTTCTTAGGAATTTGAATGATAAGCGAGCCATCGACGATCGCTTCAATACTATCACGGACTTTATGCGGAAGAGTTTTCCAGCCTTTAGAGAACTCGTGATGGAGCAAACTGGCCCCAATTCAGTCTATGCCAGCTTTGTGGAGAATGACCGTCATTCGCCGATCCTAGCCTCTGGCGTATCAGATGGTCATTTGCAGCAACTGATCCATCTCACGGCTTTATTTGCGGAAGGTCGCAACCGCGAATCGCTGATCTTGTTTGACGAGCCAGAGATTTCGCTGCACCCGCATGCCTTAGCGATGTTTGCCGAAGCAGCAAAATTGGCCGCCGTAAAGTGGAATAAACAAATCTTTATTGCCACTCATTCGCCCGTTCTGATCAGTCAGTTTGAACCGGAAGATATTGTTGCCGTGGAGATTAACTCAAACAACCAAACCATCTTGAAGCACGTTAGCGAGATAAACGGTATTAAAGATTTACTGCAAGACTATGCGGTAGGATCGCTCTATATGGCAGAGTTAATTGCGGCGCAGAGCCAACTTACCTCCGAGGTCCCGGCCACATGAATGCCGTGACTCAAGTGTCTAGCCCGTACTTCCACTTTGGGTTGATCGTTACTGGCGAGGGCGAAGAAAAACATCTTCCAAAGTTATTCAAATCGCTGGCGGCCACGCGCATTTGTACGTTCAAAGTCATTAGCCGTATTGGGCAACGCAGCCCGATCACGTCGCCGCGAGTCATCGCCAAGATGGTGGGCAGCGGCAAAACTATTCCCGGCAAAGACGACGACGAGATTGGTTTGCCCGCCCGTAGGTTTCTGAATAGTGGAGACAGTCATTGTGTGATGGTTATCGACGATCTGGAATACAGTCGCAAGGATATGTCCGCAGCCGTCTTCCAGCGTTATCGAACCGCATTGGATGCCTTCTTGACGCCCGAACAGCGGCACTACGCGTCAGTACACTTTTTAGTCTACATGCTGGAAGCTTACTACTTTGCCGATGCCAGCGCCATTAACGCCGTTTTGCATTTAGATCGAGAAGACTACGGCGACGATGTCGAAACCATCCATCATCCCAAAAACGAACTTAAACGACTCAACCCAGGCTTTGATGAGGTCGAACACGGGGGACAGATTCTTGAGCAGATAGATGTAGAGCACGTCTTGTCACGACCGGAAGCCTGCGCGTCATTGCGGACGATGTTTGCCTGGTGCGTGCAGATTCTGTCTGTATCGCCGTTCTGCGACTCGTCAGCGTTGACTGAGAAGTATCATCTCCGGCAAGGCCGATTAAGTGACATTACTTCCGGGCAATTGACGCAGGCAAAAGCATAGGCCGTTAGTTGATTTGACCCATGAGCCCATATGGATAGATATGAACCCCATGTCCATCACTATCAGGCGCGCTGAGTTGCGTTTTGGTAAGGACGCAATACCATGAACAAGAACGACATCTTAACCTTATACGATTACAACTACTGGGCGACTGCGCGCGTGTTGAAGGCCGCGGCCAACGTGACCCCCGATCAATTTGTGGCACCGTTCAATTTGAGTCACGGCAGCTTGCGTGGTGCATTGGTACACGTGTTGGCCGCTGAGACGGTCTGGCGGCTTAGATGTCAGGCAGGCATTTCGCCAGCCGCCTTGCCTGCTGAAAACGAATTCCCCTCGTTGGAAGCGCTGCGCGCGCGGTGGGCCGCAGAAGAAAGCGCGATGCGTTCTTTTCTGGCTTCGCTAACCGACGAGCATCTCACTCAGAAGATTCAATACAAAACTACAAAAGGCGTGCCTTTTGAAAATGTCCTGTGGCACCTGCTGGCCCATGTCGTGAATCACGGTACGCAATTTAGATCAGAGGCGGCCATCGCCCTCACCGCGTATGGCCAGTCACCCGGCGACCTGGACATGCTGATGTTCTTTCGCCAGGCGGAGGGTTAAGCACATGCCGATCACCATCCGTCACATCGAACCCGGTGACTACGAAGCTCTCTACAAAATCTTCAGCGGACCGAAGGTCGTGTGGGGCACGCTGCAACTTCCGTTCCCCTCGGCCGAAATGTGGCGCAAACGGCTGGCTGAACCGCCCGAAGGCTTCTATTCACTCGTCGCGTGTGTCGATAGAGGTCATCGGCCAGATCGGCTTGCACACGTTTCCCAACCGACCGCGCCGCCGCCACGTGGGACAGCTCGGCATGATGGTGCGCGATGATTGGCAGGGCAAAGGCGTGGGCACGGCCTTAATGCAAGCTGCGATCGATCTGGCGGATAAATGGTTGAACCTGACGCGGCTTGAACTCGACGTGTATACCGATAATGAACCGGCAATCAAGTTATACACAAAATTCGGCTTCACCATTGAAGGCACCAACGTGAACTACGCCTTCCGAGATGGGCAATTTGTCGATGTCTATTTGATGGCACGCTTACACGACTCAGACCGTTAACACACAAGGAGCGAACTCATGGCAACTCAATTCGTGACACCCCAAGCGGGATCAGGCGGCGTGAATCTCCGCAGCAAGCCGCAAGTCGACGCGTCCACTTTGGTGGGCACGCTCAATGAGGGCGTGAAACTCGAACTCGATAAGCAAGGCACGGACTGGAACACGGGCAAAGTCTATGTCTCCACGCAAGTGGCCGGCGTCAGCAGTGGCCTGGTTTCCGTCCTGCCCGGCTTGGGCACCATCAACATTCGCCTCGCGCCCAACACAGATGCCAGTACCGATGTAGGCGATCTCAACACAGGCCAAAGCCTCGAGTTCATCAGCGGCCCGATCAATGGCTGGCTTGTCGCGCGCGTGTATCTCTCGGCGCAGTTTTCACAAGTGATCAGCGATCAACCTGCGCCGCCGCCCCCTCCGCCGCCCGGCGGCATCGACGTGCCAAGCGGCTCGCCGTTGACACTGGCCGAACTGCAAGCCATGGCGCTGGCCCCGGCCAGGAAACTCACTGCGCCCGGAGGCGCCGGTCAGGCAGCGCTCAACGCCGTGCGCATCTGGAACAAATATGGCGGTGTGCTAGAGCCGTTATCGGCCAAGATCGGCATTGACAAGGCCGTGGCTGTGGCCGTGATCGCCGTCGAGTCGGGCGGCAGCGGTATGGGGCCGGATGGTCGCATGATCATTCGCTTTGAGAATCATCTCTTCTGGGCCTATTGGGGCAAGACCAATCCGGCGGCTTACAATCAATACTTCGTGTTCGATCAGAACACCAGCTGGAAAGGCCATCAGTATCGCCCGCAGCCCAACGGCCCGTGGCTGGATGTGCATCAAAATCAAAACAGCGAATGGGCGGCGTTCAACCTGGCTTCCACCATCAATGCAGTAGCGGCAAAGAAATCAATCAGTATGGGACTGACGCAGATTCTGGGGTCCAACTTCAGCGCGATCGGTTATGCCTCGCCCGACGCGATGTTCGCCGCGTTCGCCGCCGATGAGAAGTTCCAACTCCTCGGGTTCTTCAACTTTGTGAAGAACGATCAGCGCCAGATCACCGCGCTGCGCACGCGCGACTATGTGGGCTTCGCGCGCATCTACAACGGCCCCGGCCAACCCGATTTTTACGGCGGCCTGATCAAGGGCGTGGTGGACGGGTTTGGGACGCTGGTGTAACGGATCGAGATCACATGCCTAAAACCAATCAACCCAGTTATACGGCGTTGGCGCATCAAGTCGTAGAGGCCGCGCCTGAGCCGCTGCCGTTTGATGAAATCATGCGGCGCGTGCAGCAGCTCAGGTCGATCGAGACGAAGAATCCCGCCAACACCCTGCGCAGCGCCATCAGCCAGAGCCGGCTCATCGTCAACACCGGCGATGGGCGTTACGGCTGGCTGCTGCGCCTGATCAATGGATCGATCATGCGCCTCACGCTCACGCCGACCGATCTGGATGGTAAAGCCATCGAGTTAGGAGAGGACATGCGCGCCCTCTTGTGGCCGACGTTCTTTGAAATCCAATCGCGCTGTGACAGAAGCCCGATCGCTTTGCAGCTACCCGATCGGACGACCGTCTCAATGGAGTTGGTGCGCTTGCAAGGTCCATACCGGGGCATGGCCGGCCCGGCTGAATTTTGGCAGTGGTTCAAGACGCTCCAGGCTGCGCCGAACGATCAGCTGCTGCTGCGCGCCGTGGATGGCGATCATAAGCTCTACGCCGTGGAATTTCAACCCCGTGCGGCGCGCGATGAGGCGGCCATCGCCGCGCGCAATCAGGTCGTGGTGCAGGCCAGCTTGGAACGGCTGCGACGTTCGGCCTCTAGCGTAGAGGATTGGGATCTCGTCCCCCACCTACTGGCGACCGGAAAGTATCATCATCCTATCCCGCCTGATCCACTCGATGAGATCTGGACCGAAGACATCTGGCGGCCCGTGCTGGAAGCGAAAGGCCCGCCCAGATATGTTTGGGTGCGGGAGGAGCCGGCGAAGCATGACGCGGATCGCCCGCCTGATTTGCCGCGCGAGTATCAATCGGGGCCGGGCCGCCGCCCGCGTCCCTCACGCCAGGCACAACACGGGACGGTGAAAACCTGGGTACTGCGCGTGAATCATCGGGCGCTGCCCAAAGTCTGGCGCGACATCGAGATCGCCGCCGATCAAACGCTGGAAGACTTGCACCTGATGATCCAGCAGGCCTTTGCTTGGAATGACGATCATCTCTATTCGTTTTTCATGAGCGGCCAGGCGTACGATCAAGCCAGCGAAATTGGCAGCCCGTGGTCGGAAACGGCGCGGCACACGCACCAGGTCACGATCGGCAGTCTCGAACTCAAAGAGCGTGCGCGGTTTCTGTATTATTTTGACTACGGGGACAGCCACGAGTTTGACGTGCAGGTGAAGCACATCAACGCCGCCGCGCCCAAAGGCAGCTATCCGCGCGTGGTCGCGCAACATGGGCAAGCCCCGCCGCAATATCCCGATGTCGATGAAGAAACCGGCGAGATGGAATGGGATGCGTATGCGCACCCCGCGCTGGTGGAAAGCCCGCTCGACGATCTGAAGAAGTCCAGCCGCCAGAACCTGCATCGCATCTGGCAGGCCGCCGAGGCCGGCAAACCGCTGCATGGCGAAGAGGCGCTGATCGCCCAGATCATGCGCGAGCACACCGAATGGCATCCCATCTGGAATCGGCTGGATAAGATCAGCGACGCCGAACTGGAAAAAGACGGCGTGAATCCCGTGATGCACCTGGTTGTGCATGAAACGGTCCTCAATCAGATCAATGGCGACCTGCCGCCGGTCGGTGAAATCTATCAGCAGCTTCTGGCGCAGGGCCTCGATCGGCACGACGCCATCCACCTGATCGGCGCAGTTTTCATGGAAGAATTTTATCTCGCGCTCAAAGCCGATCGGCTTTTCGACGAAACGCGCTATCTCCTTCAGCTCAAACAGTCAGTCCACGGCAAAGCACGTCCGCTGCGCCGCGAGCCGCGCGCGCGCCGTCGCCGCTAACCGACCGGCCATGCACCACTCCCGCCTGCGTCGCATCCTGCGCCCGGTTCTGCTGGCGTTGTTGCTGATCGCCGCCGTCGTGGCGCTCCTCGTCGGCGGCTTTTTCTTCTGGCGCGATCATCGTCCACAGCCAGCGAATGCGCGTATAGAACTGTTCGACGGCATCACCTACCTGCGCGAGGTGCGACAGCAACCTCGCCCGTTGGTCATCCACATCGTGCAGATCGATCTGGACACGCCGGGGCTGAGCTTCCTCGTCACGCCGGGCGATCCCGTGGACGGGCACGAAGTGCGCGCACAAACCGTCTCGCAGTTTCTCAGCAAGTATCATCTGCAACTCGCCATCAACGGCGACTTCTTCTGGCCGTGGTGGTACCACACGATCTTCGACTACTATCCGCACGTCAACGACCCGACCGATGTCAATGGCTTCGCGGCGTCAAACGGCGACGTGTATTCCGAAGAAAAGGTCGACGATCCGCGCCCGACATTGTTTCTGTCACAGGATAATCGCGCGGGCATCGATCAGCCGATCGGGTCGGTGTATAATGCGATCTCTGGCATTCCGTTGATCGTCGAAGACGGGCACCTCAGCGATCAGATCAAGCCCGACGAGTATTACGCCGGGGTGCATCCGCGTTCCGCCGTGGGACTCGACCGAGAGAAGCGCACGCTGCTGCTCTTCATCGTCGATGGTCGCCAGCCCAATTACAGTGAAGGTGTGACGCTGCCAGAGTTGGCGCAAATCGCGATCGAGTATGGAGCCGACGAGGCGTTCAATCTCGACGGCGGTGGATCGTCGACGCTGGTGATCGAAGATGCCACAGGCAAGCCGCAGATCCTCAACTCGCCCATTCATGCGTCGATACCGGGGATGGAGCGGCCGGTGGGAAATCATCTGGGGGTGTGGGTGAAGGGCAACTGATAAACACCGGATAAACGGATAAGCGATCATACTATCCGTTTATCCGGTGCATATCCGTTGCACCGTAGGAGGACAACATGGGTGTAACCGCCAATGCCCCTGATTACCAACTCACTTATCGCATCATTGGGCTGGCGATGGAGGTACACAACGAGTTAGGCCCCGGCCACCGCGAAGCCGATTACCATGACGCGCTGCACATCAAGTTCAAGAATGCCGGGCTGAATTTCCTTGATGAACCCCCTATTTTGATTACGCTTGATAGCGGCGAGGTGGTCAAAGCCCGTCATCCCGATTTTGTCGTGGAAGATTGCGTCATCGTCGAATTAAAGGGACGCACGCACTTGATGACCAAGGACGATCAGGCGCAAGTCATCGGCTACTTCGCAGCGCTGAAGCAATGTCCAGTTGCCTTGTTTTTCAACTTCGGGCGCCCGCGGCTCGAATATCATCGCCTGTTTCCGCCGAAGAAAGTCGTGGCATTTCAGCGGCAGAAGTGGGGTAAGCCGGTGGAGTGAGGCAACGAATAGCGCAACCGTCTATCCGTTTATTCGTTGTCTATTCGTTGCACCGCATCAACACCAAGGAAATTCCATGACCCGCAAAGTCTATCTCGAAGACATTCCCCTTGACGAAGCCTGGCGACGCTTTAGCGAAGCGCTTAAAGCGATCGGGCGCTGGCAGCCGATCGAGGGTGAGGACCTCCCGGTGCCCGACGCGTTGGGCCGCGTCACCGCTCGGCCGATCTGGGCGCAGGTCTCATCGCCCGCCTATCACGCCAGCGCGATGGATGGTTACGCGGTGCGCGCCGAAGAGACGAACACGGCCAACGACACCCATCCGCTGCAACTTGAACTCGGATCGCAAGCGCAGTACGTCGATACCGGCGATCCCCTGCCCCGCTGGGCCAATGCAGTGATCATGATCGAGAACGTGCAGCCGATCGGCGACGCGCCTACAGGCGACACGCACATCGAGATTCGTGCGCCGATCGCGCCGTGGACGGCGGTGCGCCCGCTGGGCGAGGACATGGTTGCCACCGAATTGGTCTTGCCTGCGAATCACGTGCTGCGCCCGGTCGATCTCGGCGCGTTGGCGGGCAGCGGACACGCGATCGTGAACGTGCGACGAAAGCCGCGCGTGGCCGTCATTCCCACCGGCACCGAATTGATCACCGTGGAGCAAGTTGTTCGATCGGGTGTGAAGGCAGGCGACATCATCGAATACAACTCGATCGTGTTGGCGGCCGAGGTCGAGCAATGGGGCGGCGTCGCGACACGTTACCCGATCGTGATCGATGACTTTGAACAGATCAAAGCCGCCGTGCAGGATGCTGCCTCGAAGAACGATCTCGTTCTCATCAATGCCGGATCGTCGGCCGGCAGTGAAGACTTCACCGCGCGAGTCGTGCAGGAACTTGGCACGCTGCTGGTGCATGGGGTAGCGGTGAGGCCGGGACATCCGGTGATTTTAGGAATGGTGAAGCAAGAGGCAGGAGGCAAGAGGCAAGAGGCAAACGCTTCCGACCCGCAATCCAAAATCCAAAATCTAAAATCCCAAATTCCCATTGTCGGTGTCCCTGGTTATCCCGTGTCTGCGGCGTTGACGGGAGAAATCTTTGTCGAACCGTTACTCGCCAGGTGGCTGGGCTTGCCCGGTCATCAGAAGCCGACGCTGCGCGGCCATATCACGCGCAAGCTGCTCTCGCCGATGGGTGAAGATGAATGGGTACGTGTGACCGCGGGCAAAGTGGGCGATCGCATCGTGGCCGCGCCGTTGAGTCGGGGCGCGGGCGTGATCACGTCGCTGGTGCGCGCCGATGGCATCGTGCGGATTCCGCGCTTCAGCGAAGGCGTCGATACCGGTGAGCAAGTCACGATCGAGTTGTACACCGATCCCGCCGAGATCGATCGCACCATCGTGCACATCGGCTCACACGATCTCACGCTCGATCTGCTGGCGCAGCATCTGGCCGAATTGAGCGGCGATGCTCCCACCCCGGATCGATCGGCGCAGCGCCGTTTTGTCTCAGCCCATGCGGGCAGTCTGGGTGGATTGATCGCATTGCGCCGAGGTGAAGCGCATCTGGCCGGATCGCACCTGCTCGATCCCGAAACGGGCGAATACAATTTTTCTTACATCAAACAATATTTGCCGGATGTGCCTGTGGTGGTGGTGACGTTATTACGCCGCGAGCAGGGCTTGATTGTCGCCAAAGGCAATCCGAAGAACATTGCTTCACTGAAAGACCTGGCGCGATCCGATGTGCGCTTCGTCAATCGGCAGCGAGGCGCAGGCACACGCGTGCTGCTGGACTATCGCTTGAAGGAGTTGGGCATTGAGGCAGAATCCGTACACGGTTACACACGCGAAGAGTACACGCATCTCGCCGTCGCCGCCGCCGTGCAATCGGACGTGGCCGATTGCGGTCTCGGTGTGCGCGCCGCCGCCCGCGCCCTCGATCTGGATTTCGTCTCGGTGGAGTGGGAACGCTACGATCTCGTCATTCCACAGCAATTCTACGAATCGGAATTGCTGCAACCGCTGCTGACCTTGATTCGCGGCGAGGCATTCCGCAAGGCGGTGGCGGAATTGGAAGGGTATGATTCGAGCGCAATGGGAGAAGTAGTGCGTAGTGCGTAAATTGGTCGGGGCGAAGAAATCGCCCAGGCATTCCTGTCGATCTTCACCGTCGCCATGTCCGTGAAGCCGATCAACCTCGCAGATATTGCGATTACCTCGCTGACTCAGGGTTTGCTTCTTTCAGCACCGCCGAGCGTTCTTCGCACTTCGCCCACACTTCTACGTTGATGTCGAAGTCGCGGCGCAGCCCAGTAGTGTTGCGCTTTGGCGGCAGTGCGTGATGTTATCGACATTATCCTGGCGAAACAGCGCGCGCAGCCGGTAGCCGAAAAACAACAAGCGCCGCTGTGGATTGCGGATAGTGTCACCCGGATTTCGCAATTTGGGGTCGGCCGTGTTTGACCGCCTCACGATGGGCCACGATGTAAAAGATCGCCTGACAGGAACGCCCATTCGGGAAACAGCCGATCTCGCGTTCTTTCCGTCGGAACTCTTCGAAGAAGCGCTCCAGCAGATTGTTGGTGTGTATCAACTGCGGTAGCGGGAAATCGCGCTTCAGAAAATTGAGCGTTAATTCAAACTGGTGGAAGAAACGCCGCACCGCGGTTGGCTCTACCGCTTCCCAATGCTGCCGCCAGGCTTCGGCGCGTGTGCGGATGATGTCTTCGTCAAAGACATCATAGATTTGCCCGGCTTCCTGTAGAATCTCTTGTTTGCGTTGTTCACGCGCCAACCGACGCGCTGGGGCTTCGGGCAGACCGGGCGGCAAGACCAGGGCGTTGTATTCCAAATTGTCTTGGATGTTCTTAATCTTATGGAAGGTGCAACGTTGAATCAACACGCCGGGCATCCACTTGTTCAAAGCGGGGGTCACGCCCGAGCAGCCGTCGATCCCAATCAACCAGGTGGTTTCCGGCGTCACCCCCTTGGCGTGCAGTTCATCCCAGAAACGCTCCCAACTGGCTTCATCCTCGAGGCTTTCCAAGCGGAAATGGATGATCTGGTGACGTCCATCGGGCCAGACACCCATCGCCGCCAAAATGACCGCCGACTGGTATTCCTGAACGTGCCGCGTGTGGCCAGCTTGGTCAACATAGGTCTCGTCTTGCGCTTCCAACAGGCTGACCCATACCCCATCCACCAGAATCACGGGGGGCACCTCCGCCAGCGGGAGCAGGCGAGCTTGTGCCACTTTGGCTTGGAGCGTTTCAGTGACACGGTTGACCGCCGGGAGACTCAAAACCGCTCCCAAAGTGCCCAAGAGGCTCTCTTGTAAATCACGGAGGGACAACCCCAGCACATAGTCGTGGGCGGCCTGATCGAGCAACGGTTGCCACATCCGCTGATAGCGCGTTAGAATCGTCCAGCTACGCTGACCATTCCCTCGTCGGAGCTTGGGCACCCGGAGAACCTCAAGCCGTCCGAAGGTGGTGTCTAAAGTGCGCGTGAAATACCCGGAGCGGTGCTGGGCGGCTGGCTTGCACTCTTCCAGCCGTTCATAG
>PMCF01000138.1 GCA_003154115.1 Anaerolineae bacterium | reverse complement strand
ACGCAGTATGCCGCCGAGTATCAACGCTTTGGCATGAAGGGTTTCATCACGACGCCGTTGGATGCCATGCAGGTGCAGAAGATCGCGCAGCTGGTGATCGACGCGGCTCATCTGGCGCAGGACGAGCGCAACTCGCGGTCGTTCACGCCGATCAGCGCGGAGGATGCCTTGAGCATTCTCGATCGGGGCGGCTGGCAGCAGCAAACGATTGCGGTGTTCAGCCCGAAAGGGGGCGTGGGTAAGACCACCCTGTCGGTCAACCTGGCGGCAGCCTTTGGGGTGCTGGCGTTGCGCACAACGTTGTTGATCGATGCGGATATGTCGCGGGCCAATGCCCACATTCCCTTGGGGATCGACATTGAAGAGCAGCCGGCCAATCTCTTCTCGTTGTACAACCGCGTGATCGCCGACGGCAACCGCACGGGGCGGTATGTGCTGCACGCCAAGACGCTGCAAGCGAACGCCCGACGCTATCGCGGCAAGCTCGATCTGCTGCCGGGCATACCCCGGCCGCACATGGCCGGTCTGCCGGAGTTCGTGGACGATACGAAACGGACGATGGACATCTTCGGCGAGATCGTGCGCGAGTCACGCGGCTTCTATGAGCTGCGCGTGATCGACGTCGGGCCGGACTTCAACCTGCCGATTCACTGGGCCGCGTTGCAGGAGGCGGATACGGTGCTGCTGGTGGTGACGCCGGAGCGCACGGCGTTGAGTGACATCGCCGGCATTCTGCCGACGCTGGAAAAACATCTCGGCACACTGCAGAAGTTCAAGTTGGTGTTGAACCAATTTGATGAACAGTTCGGGATCACGCCCAAAGACGTGGTGAAATTTTTGGGCGGCAAGGTCACGATCTTTGGCAGTATTCCGTATGCGCCGATCGAAGCGCGGCAGAGCATCAACACCGCCGAGCCGCTGGTGCTGCAGAAGAGATTGACGCGGGCGGCCGAGGAGATCATCAAGTTAGGCGGCAAGTTCTATCCGCCGTTGGATCGGATCGGTGAAAAGAAGGAAGTGGCGAAAGGCCAGAACCTGTTCAAGCGCGCGCAGAAGGCGCTGGCGGATTGAAAGGAAAAACCATGCAATACGATTTTGTGTTACGCGATGTTGATCCCAAGATCGGTGCTCCACTAGCGGCGTTGGTGGGGATCTTGAGTGACAAGCCAACGGACTTTGATGAAGAGGACCTGCTGGCGGCCATGAAAACGTTGCTGGAACGCTTTGCCGGGTACCCCATAGACCGCGTGGCTGATGAAAGCATCACAGAGAACAAACGGCGGAGCTGGACACGGATCTCCGAAGGTGCGACACGTTTGGTCAATGCGATTGATGATCACCATTTCTTTCGGCACAATCGTAATGGGTTGCAGGATGTCTTCGAGCGCGAAGAAAACATTAACCTCCTCGATGATCTGACGCGGAATGTAGAAGACCAGGGCCTTGGCTTAGAGGAGCATGTGCCAGCGTTGATCTGGTTGTTAGGCAAAGCTCAGCCGCAATTTGTGACGTATGCTCTTGACTTTGCAGAGCCGCACCTCGAGGCTGTGCTCCCTTCGTTAGAGCGGCTCTTGAATGATCTTCGAGCACTGCCCCACGATTTTGATGCAGCGAGTACACCGGAGGCCGCATGATTCCACCGGTTACCCCGCAGCGTAAATACTCGCCGGCCGCGGCAGCGATGGCTGAAGCCATGACCGCCCAGTCCAATCAAAACGATCCGTTGGACGGCCTGTTGAGCGAAGCGCGCACGCGCATTCGCAACCAGATGCAGCCGGCGCAGATCGAAGATCCCACGGACGAGGATCTCCGCACCGCCGAAGCGATCCTGAGCCCGCTGGTCGATCAATTCTTTCGCAACGCTCAGGCGCAAGGCGTAGCCTTCGCGTCTGAATCCGATCAGGTGCTGCGCCAGTTGATGGACGACATCTTCGGGTTCGGGCCGCTGGCGTCCTATCTCGCCGATGAGAAAGTCGAGGAGATCATCTGCAACGGAAAAGACGATATCTGGATCATTCACGGTGATCAGGGCAAGGTCAAAATCAGCACGCGCTTCCGCAGCGAGCGGGAGTTGCAGAACTTCGTTAATCGCGTGGTGTATAAGACTTCGGCGCGCCTGGATAAATCCAACCCGGCGATCGACGGGCGCATGCGAGACGGCTCGCGCCTGCACGCCATCATGGAACCGCTGACGGCGAAGCCGCCGATTGCCATCAACATCCGGCGGCATCGCCTGGTGGCGCGCACGTTGGAAGACCTCACGCGTCTGGGCACGGTGACACCGATCGCGGCCGAGTTCCTGCGGCTGGCGGTGCAAGCGCGGCTCAACATCGCGGTCGCCGGCGGCACGGCGAGCGGCAAGACGAATTTCACCAATGCGCTGGGCAACGCGGCCAGTGAGAGCGATCGCATCCTCATCGTCGAGGACACGACCGAACTGCAAATCAACAAGCCCGACATCGTGCAGATGTGCACGCGCGATCAGGCCGAGTCGGTCAAGGCCGTGACCATCTCGGATTTGATCATTCACGCGCTGCGCATGCGGCCCGATCGCATCATCACCGGCGAAGCGCGCGGTCAGGAGATCGTCGATGTGTTGATGGCGGCCAACACGGGGCACGATGGGCAGCTGCTGACGATTCATGCCAACAGCACGCGCGATGTCATTCAACGCATGGAGTCGATGTATCTGCTGCGCGGCAACGACGTGCCGCTGCTCGCGGTGCGCCGGCAGATCGCCGATGCGTTCCAGTTGGTCATCTATCTCAAGCGCGTGTTCATCGCCAACAAGCCGCGGCGCTTTGTCACAGAGATTGCGGAAATTCAACCCTCGCAGTTCATGGAAGGCGACAAAGTGGTGGTGCAGAACATCTTTGAAGACAAGGGGACAGGTCTGAACTGGACGGGCTATTTCCCCGAGCGGCTGGCGCGGCGCATGGAAGAAAACGCCACTCCGCTGCGGCCCAATTTTTTCCGCGAGGCGCGGGCATGAAGTTTAAGCCGATCCTCACTACGCTCGTCACGGTGGCCCTGCTCGGGCTGGTCGTCGTCATGGCGGTGTTGTTGAGTCAGGCGCGCCGGGAATCGCCACGTTTCCTGGCCTGGCCACCGACCGTTCTTTCACAGCCCTGCACGGCGGCGTCACTGTTACTTGATCAGCGGCTGGTGATAGATCGAGACATCAGCGAGATGGCTACCACTCTGGTCCAGGTGTGGCGCGAGCAGGGCTGGCTGACCGAGGTCGACCTCCGCGCGGATGGACAGGCCGCGACGCTCACCGCTCGCCGTGGCGATCAATCGCCTGTGCAATCTTCTCGCTTCGAGGCCCATCTGACCTTGGAAGACGGCACGTTTCATCTGCTGGCGCTCGGTAAGCACACCTGCACTCCGGAGGATCGCTGATGACTCTATCCACCGCGCGGGTCATCATCATCACGTTGACTTTGTTGGTCGTTCTAAGTTGGCTTACCTTCATCAGATTTAACAGCGTAGTCAGAGGCGGCGATCCCGTGCCCGATCTGCCCTGTGAATTTCCGGCTGTCTGTGGACCGCTGCGTGGTGATGGATCCGGAGAAAGGCCTGCCGTCCGATGACACCGATGGTGCGGTGGCTTCGTCGCTTCACTCGTCCCAATCCCGCGTCGCCGCCGGAGGCCTCGCGCCCGGATCGCGTGATCGGAACGGTGAAGTGGTTCAACCGCCAGAAGGGCTACGGTTTTTTGGGTCAGCCGGATGGCCCGGATGTGTTCGTCCATCACACGGCCCTGGAGGGCAGCGGTTTTCGTTTCCTGCATGAAGGCCAACGGGTGGGTTTCGTGGTGCGCGACGGTCCGCGCGGGCCGTATGCCGCCGATGTACATGCGGTGCAGTGATCGGGAGAGTCGGGCATGTTTCGTTCATTTCAAGTTTGGACCTACGTCCTCATCAGCATCGTCGTCGCCATCAACATCCTGGTGGTGCTGGTCGCTCGCTGGGCGATGTTGGGGCGCTGAATTTCTAAAAGGAGTATGACACCATGATCAAACGCAAACTATCGTTGAGTGCCACCTTCGGAATAGCAACCGCGCTGGTGATGTTACTGAGCCTGGCGTTGGCCCCGGCCTCGGTCGTCCGCGCCGGGGAAGGCGACACGGACGGGGACGGCATGCCAGACGAATGGGAAATAACCTTCGGCCTTAATCCGTATGACCCCAGCGATGCTCATTTTGATTATGACGGGGATGAATTGATCAACCTCCAGGAATATCTCCATCACACTAACCCGCGTGATCCGGATACGGATAGAGATGGTCTGCCGGATGGCTGGGAAGTGAATTATGGCCTTAATCCGAATAACCCCGGCGATGCTCAGATTGATTCTGACAGGGATGGATTGATCAACCTTCAGGAATATCTCCATCACACTAACCCGCGTAAGCCGGATACGGATGGAGATGGTCTGCCGGATGGCTGGGAAGTGAACTATGGCCTGAATCCGTTAGATGCTGGCGACGCCGGCGCCGATCTCGATGACGATGGATTGTCAAACCTGCAAGAGTATCAGCAGGGTACGAATCCCCGCGATCCTGATAGTGACCATGACGGCTACAGCGATGCAGTCGAGGTGGCGCAAGGAACTAACCCGCTCGATCCCAATAGCCATCCCGCCGCCTCAGCGGCCGTCACTGGCGCAATCGTGTCACCTCAAGCCGGGCAATACTTGTCATCCACAGCGGCCTCGATTGCCGGTTATGCCTCGGCACTGAACGGCCTGGTGTCCGTGCAGGTTTCACCGAATGGCTCGACCTGGTACACCGCGACCGGCACTACTATCTGGACGTGGTCCTGGGCGCTGCCCACCGAAGATGGTGTGGCCTATCTGCTGCAGGCGCGGGCGCGTGATCGAGTCGGTCAGATCGCTCTCTTGACGCCGACGAACGCCATCGTCGATCGTGTGGCGCCACTGGTCAGTGTGACTTATCCGCCTGCGGGTCACGTCATCCGCTCTCATGCGGAAGTCATCAGAGGCACGGCCCGTGACGGGAGCGGTCTGGCGCGCCAGCAAGTCTCTGTCGATGACGGCGCGACTTGGTACGACGCCACGCCGGATGGAAGCTGGTCATGGTCCTGGTCAATCCCCGCTGAAGATGGTGTCGCGCATAGGTTGCGCGTGCGCACAACGGATCGCGCCGGCAATGTCAGCGCGCCGGCGGCGCCCATCGCCGTGTTCGTGGACAATGTCGCGCCGACTCTCAGCTATCTGAACCTGCCGACCAA
>PMCF01000405.1:5931-6876 GCA_003154115.1 Anaerolineae bacterium | reverse complement strand
TCGCCCGCCATCGCCGATCGGTACGTGTTGGCCGATGAACTTGCGGTATTGCTCGACAGCGGCGCGGTGGTGGTAGAGAACCTGCGGCCCGGCCAGCCGTTGTTGCGGGAAGCCGTGGCGTCGGGTGCCAATGCCGAAAAGGTGTCGCGCCTGGCCGTGGCCATCAACGATCCCAATCTGGTGATCATGGCCGTGCCGGTCAAGGTGGACAGCCTCCCCGCCGTCTTCCCCGGCGACGCCGTGGCGTTGTTCTATGCCAATGGCAGTGTGCAGACGCAGCAGATCGTGACCGCCACGATCAGCGGTCCGACCCCCACGCCCACGCCGCGTGCTTTTGGGGCGATCTCGGAGACCCAGATTATCACCACGGAACTCCAGATGCCGGTGGCCAAGTGGCTGGTCAATGGCGTCGTGTACCAGCTTAACCGTGAGATTCGAGAGAATCCGGATTACGGCGCGCCGGGTAAAGACAACGAGCCAAGATACATCGAGGGCGATGTCAAATCGCTGGACGTGGTCGTGGCGCGCGGCGAAGCGGAGTGGCTGACGTTCGCGCTGGCGAACGGCCAAGTGCAAGTCGGGCTGCTGCCGGCGGTGGTGCGTGAGCAGGTTGAGAAGAACAGCCTGCCGGCGACGACGGGTGTGACGTGGAGTGACTTTGAAGACCGGTTCTTTGAAGAGCGCGGGAAGTAGGCACCCCGTGTTCGCCGGCGCGTGGTGGGTGACATCCTGCCGCGTCCATCCGATCGGAGTGACTATTCCGAGTAGCGAAAGTTGCTTTACACCCTGATGCTCAAAATGCCTTAAAAATAAGCCGTTTCGCGCGATCTTTGTAAAGCGACCCACATTACTCAGAATAAAAAGGAGCAGTATGACGGAACAAATTTCGGTGGTCATCGGGCACGGCGCCTGGAACGATCTGCGACTGATCGACGATCATTTGCG
>PMCF01000405.1:0-5871 GCA_003154115.1 Anaerolineae bacterium | reverse complement strand
TATGCCGCCGAGTATCAACGCTTTGGGATGAAGGGCTTCGTCACCACGCCGTTGGATGCCATGCAGGTGCAGAAGATCGCGCAGTTGGTGATCGACGCGGCCCATCTGGCGCAGGAGGAGCGCAACTCGCGGTCGTTCACGCCGATCAGCGCGGAGGATGCCTTGAGCATTCTTGATCGGGGCGGCTGGCAGCAGCAAACGATCGCGGTGTTCAGCCCGAAAGGGGGCGTGGGAAAGACCACGTTGTCGGTCAACCTGGCGGCGGCCTTTGGGGTGCTGGCGCTGCGCACGACATTGTTGATCGACGCGGATATGTCGCGCGCCAATGCCCACATCCCCTTGGGGATCGACATTGAAGAGCAGCCGGCCAATCTCTTCTCGTTGTACAACCGTGTGATCGCCGATGGCCAGCGCACGGGCCGGTACGTGCTGCACGCCAAGACGCTGCAAGCCAACGCCCGGCGCTATCGCGGCAAGCTCGATCTGCTGCCGGGCATTCCCCGGCCGCACATGGCCGGTCTGCCGGAGTTCGTGGATGACACGAAACGCACGATGGACATCTTCGGCGAGATCGTGCGCGAGTCGCGCGGCTTCTATGAACTGCGCGTGATCGACGTGGGACCAGACTTCAACTTACCGATTCACTGGGCCGCGTTGCAGGAGGCGGACACCGTGCTGCTGGTGGTGACGCCGGAACGCACCGCGTTGAGTGACATCGCCGGCATTCTGCCGACGCTGGAAAAACATCTCGGCACGCTGCAGAAGTTCAAGTTGGTGTTGAACCAATTTGATGAACAGTTCGGGATCACGCCCAAAGACGTGGTGAAGTTTTTGGGCGGCAAGGTCACGATCTTTGGCAGTATTCCGTATGCGCCGATCGAAGCGCGGCAGAGCATCAACACGGCCGAGCCGCTGGTGCTGCAGAAGAGATTGACGCGGGCGGCCGAGGAGATCATCAAGTTAGGCGGCAAGTTCTATCCGCCGTTGGATCGGATCGGTGAAAAGAAGGAAGTGGCGAAAGGCCCCGGCCTGTTCAAGCGCGCGCAGAAGGCGCTGGCAGACTGAAAAATGCACCTGAAATGAACCAGGAGATTTACTCACACCATGCAATATGAATTCGTGTTACGCGACATTGATCCCGACCTGGGGCAACACCTGATCGCGCTCGCCGATATTTTGAGCGAGGCGAGTGAGGTCGAGGCAGGCTTTAGCCGGGTCGCAATCGGCGAAGACGCTCGTCTCGCCGCGCTCGTCAAAGTTCTAGACGGCCTTGGTTTCAGGTGGTCGACCAGCTGCTGGTTGCCCGCCGAGGCTGAGCGTTATGAGCGCCTGGCCGAAGCGGCCAGCGACCTACGGGAAGCCGTCCTGGAGCACCGCGGTGAGGACAACCCGTCTGAGACGAGCGAAGCGGCGAGCCCGCCGAATGCCGTCTCCAAGCTGATCGAGTTAGCTCGTTCCAGTGAGCGCGACCGCTATACCCTGGAAGAACAGTTCGAGGCCTTGAGCTGGCTGCTGGATCAGGTGAACGCAAAGTTCGTCGCCATCCTGTCTGCAGCGGGCTATCCGGATCTGTTGAAAGCGCTGACGTCTCTTGAACAGTTTCAAAACGACCTGCGCGCCGTGCCGGTGAGCGGCGATTTGATTGCCGACCAAGTGGCTGCTGATGACGACGACTGGGACTGGGATACGGATGATGACGATGACCGGGACCAAGCCGTATGAGCACACCCATTCCCTCCAGCCCGCGTAAATACTCGCCGGCCGCGGCGGCGATGGCTGAAGCCATGACCGCCCAATCCAATCAAAACGATCCGTTGGACGGCCTGTTGAGCGAAGCGCGCACCCGCATTCGCAACCAGATGCAGCCGGCGCAGATCGAAGATCCCACGGACGAGGATCTCCGCACCGCCGAAGCGATCCTGAGCCCGTTGGTCGATCAATTCTTTCGCAACGCTCAGGCGCAAGGCGTAGCCTGCGCATCTGAATCCGATCAGGTGCTGCGCCAGTTGATGGACGACATCTTCGGGTTCGGGCCGCTGGCCTCCTATCTTGCCGATGAAAAAGTCGAGGAGATCATCTGCAACGGAAAAGATGACATCTGGATCATTCACGGTGATCAGGGCAAGGTCAAAATCAGCACACGCTTTCGCAGCGAGCGGGAGTTGCAGAACTTCGTCAATCGCGTGGTGTACAAGACCTCGGCGCGTCTGGATAAATCCAACCCGGCGATCGACGGGCGCATGCGGGACGGCTCGCGCCTGCACGCCATCATGGAACCGCTGACGGCGAAGCCGCCGATTGCCATCAACATCCGGCGGCATCGCCTGGTGGCGCGCACGTTGGAAGACCTCACGCGCCTGGGCACGGTGACACCGATCGCGGCCGAGTTCCTGCGGCTGGCGGTGCAGGCGCGGCTCAACATCGCGGTCGCCGGCGGCACGGCGAGCGGCAAGACGAATTTCACCAACGCGCTGGGCAATGCGGCCAGTGAGAGCGACCGCATCCTCATCGTCGAAGACACGACCGAACTACAAATCAACAAGCCCGACATCGTGCAGATGTGCACGCGCGATCAGGCCGAGTCGGTCAAGGCCGTGACCATCTCGGATTTGATCATTCACGCGCTGCGCATGCGACCCGATCGCATCATTACCGGCGAAGCGCGCGGTCAGGAGATCGTCGATGTATTGATGGCGGCCAACACCGGCCACGATGGGCAGCTGCTGACCATTCACGCCAACAGCACACGGGATGTCATTCAACGCATGGAGTCGATGTATTTACTGCGCGGCAACGACGTGCCGCTGCTCGCGGTGCGCCGGCAGATCGCCGACGCGTTCCAGTTGGTCATCTATCTCAAGCGCGTGTTCATTGCTAATAAGCCGCGCCGCTTTGTCACGGAGATTGCGGAAATTCAACCCTCGCAGTTCATGGAAGGCGACAAAGTCGTGGTGCAGAACATCTTTGAAGACAAGGGGACCGGTCTGAACTGGACGGGCTATTTCCCCGAGCGGCTGGCGCGGCGCATGGAAGAAAACGCCACTCCGCTGCGGCCCAACTTTTTCCGCGAGGCGCGGGCGTGAAGTTTAAGCCGATCCTCACTACGCTCGTCACGGTGGCCCTGCTCGGGCTGATCGTCGTCATGGCGGTGTTGCTGAGCCAGGTACGCCAAGAATCGCCACGTTTCCTAGCCTGGCCGCCGACCGTTCTTTCACAGCCCTGCACGGCAGCGTCACTGTTGCTTGATCAGCGGCTGGTGATAGATCGAGACATCAGCGAGGTGGCTACCACCCTGGTCCAGGTGTGGCGTGAGCAGGGCTGGCTGACCGAGGTCGACCTCCGCGCGGATGGACAGGCCGCGACGCTCACCGCTCGCCGTGGCGATCAATCGCCTGTGCAATCTTCTCGCTTCGAGGCCCATCTGACCTTGGAAGACGGCACGTTTCATCTGCTGGCGCTCGGTAAGCACACCTGCGCTCCGGAGGATCACAAATGACCCTATCCACCGCGCGGGTCATGATCATCACGTTGGTGCTGTTGGTCATGCTGAGTTGGCTTACCTTCATCAGATTCAACGGCGTAGTCAGAGGCGGCGATCCCGTGCCCGGTCTGCCCTGTGAAATTCCGGCCATCGCCGGGCGCGCCGCCACCGCAGAGCGGTGGACACGGCGCTGTGGACCGCTGCGTGGTGATGGATCCGGAGAAAGGCCTGCCGTCAGATGACACCGACGGTGCAGTGGCTTCGTCGCTTCACTCGTCCCAATCCCACGTCGCCGCCGGAGGCCTCGCGCCCGGATCGCGTGATCGGAACGGTGAAATGGTTCAACCGTCAGAAGGGCTACGGCTTTTTGGGTCAGCCGGATGGCCCGGATGTGTTCGTCCATCACACGGCCTTGGAAGGCAGTGGTTTTCGCTTCCTGCGGGACGGCCAACGGGTGGGTTTCGTGGTGCGGGAAGGCCCGCGCGGGCTGTATGCCGCCGATGTGCATGCGGTGCAGTGATCGGGAGAGTCGGGCATGTTTCGTTCATATCGAGGTTGGACCTACGTCCTCATCAGCATCGTCGTCGCGATCAACACCCTGCTGGTGTTGATCGCTCGCTGGGCGATGTTGGGACGCTGAATTTCTAGGAGTATGACAGCATGATCAAACGCAAACTATCGTTGAGTGCCACCTTCGTGATAGCAACCGCGCTGGTGATGTTGCTGATTGTGACGCCCACGCTGCGCGCTCAAGCGCAGCCCGCTAACGCTGTTACGAACACCGTTACGGTGGGAGTGGACTGCCCCACCATTCAGGCCTGCATTGATTCCATCACCCCTAATGGTGTCTGGAATACCGTCATTATTCCGGCGGGCGTTTACACCGAGAATGTCACCATCAGCACTCCAAATGCGTTAATAAGCCTGGTGGGTGCCGGTCGGGATCTCACCACGATCAAAGCCGCCCGCGGGGGGCAGGCTGTCGTGGAAGTGAACGGCGTCATCTTCAAAGCCAGTGGGTTGCGTCTCACCGGGGCGTATAGCGCGACCTTGGGCGGCGGCTTAGCGATCGCAAATACGTCCGCTAACATTCATCTCTCCGACTTGCGCCTGGACCATAACCAGGCCGTTTATGGGGGCGGACTCTACGCCAACGGCATCAAGCTGTACCTGGATCATGCGGAAATCCTGAGCAATACCGCGACCACCAGCGGAGGTGGCGCATATGTGACGGGTACCCTTTATCCGTCGAGCGGCAACTATTACATGTGGACGACCCTGTTCGCGAACAATGTGGCGCCAGACGCACAGTACGTCAGCCCGATGGCCTACCAGCACCAGTTGGACAACATCACCTTCGCCAATTATCCGGCCGTTAGGAACCTGGCGGCCATGAAGATCTCCCACTCATCTTCCACTCGCGTGTACGATACATTGATTGTGAGCCATTCGATCGGCTTACAAAGTATGACGGGCGAGGGACTGGTCGAGTGGGGCAACCTGTACTCGGTGGTCACCACTCCGCGCGTGGGAATTGTGACCAGCACCCAGAGTGTCGTCATCACGCGGGCTGTGATGTTGGTTGATCCCGCGCATGACAACTACCACCTGGCCTGCGCTTCGTCCGCGCCAGGTTGTGTCTCTGCCACTGATCTGAGTGATATGCCCCCGTTGCTTTCTGCCGGCGGGGACATCGACGGCGAAGCGCGACCTTATCCGTACAACACCCCCGGCGCCAAATACGACGCGGGGTACGACGAATGGGTGGCGTATCCCGAGGTGCGGATCACGACGCCAGCGGCCGGCGCAGTACTCACGGCTACTCCCGTTTTGATGAGCGGCGTCATCAGCCCGCAAGGCGCTATCGTCAAGTCCATAACGCTGACCCTGGACGGCGGTGCCACGTGGATTCCGCTGGCCGGCACGTTGATCGGTGACGCTCGATACTGGACCTACACCGACCTGCGGTCACTGGATGGCGTCACGCTGACTCTGCAAGCCGTGCAGCAGAACACCCTGAATAATCCGCCGCGGTACAGCGCGGTGATCACGGCCTTGGTTGATAATGTTTTACCGAGCGCCTCGATCGCCGATCCTGGCATAGGTCAAATCATCCGCGCTCAGGCGTACACGGTCACCGGGACAGCGCACGACGGGTCTGGCGTGAGTCGCCTCGAGATCTCACTCGACAACGGGCTGACCTACATTGACGTGCCGCCGGATGCCAGCTGGTCCTGGTCCTGGTCAATCCCCGCTGAAGATGGTGTCGCGCATTTGCTGCGCGTGCGCACAACGGATCGCGCCGGCAATGTCAGCGCGCCGGCGGCGCCCATCGCCGTGTTCGTGGACAATGTCGCGCCGACGCTCAGCTATCTGAACCTGCCGACCAA
>PMCF01000395.1 GCA_003154115.1 Anaerolineae bacterium | reverse complement strand
TGAAGTGGGGCGACGAGTGCCGCGTGGACATCGCGCTGCAAGGGCCGAAGTCGAAAGAGATTCTGGTCTCGATCTGCGATGACAAGGCCGCGGCGGCCAAGCTCAACAAGCTGCCGCGCACCGATGTGATGCAGACCACCCTCAAGGGCTTCGACGTGATCATCTCGCGCACCGGCTACACCGGCGAATCGATCGCTTACGAGTTGTTCGTCCATCCCGAAAAAGCCCCGGCCTTCTGGAATCTACTGACGGAAGTCGGCACGCCGTTTGGTCTGAAACCGATCGGGTTGGGGGCGCGCGACAGTCTGCGCACCGAAGCGGGCCTGCCGCTGTACGGTCACGAACTGGCCGGACCGCTCAATCTACTGCCCAACGATGCGGGCTTCTCGTCTTACGTGAAAGTGTACAAGCCGTTCTTTGTGGGACGCGCGCCGTACGTCGCGCATGACAAGGCTCGCAAGATGGAGAACGCGCGCTTCCGCATGAACGAGAAGAATGTGCGCGTGCCCAAGGGCGCGGCCAACCTCGAGATGGGCGGCGACATGGACTACGTGGTCGATAAGCGCGGACGCGTGATCGGGCGTGTGTTGTCGTGCGCGGTGGACATCGACGGCACGATGACGGGCCAGGCGCTGGTCGAATTGAAATACGCGGTCGAGGGTACACCGATCGGGATTGTGGCCGCCGCTAAAGATGCGAAGGCCGCCAACAATCTCAAGGTCGGCGATCGACTGTCGGTGGCTGATGGCGCCACGGTGGTCAGCCGCTTTCCGAAGAAAAAGTAGACAAGGAGAAAAGGGAAACAAGTAGACAAGTGCCCTTGTTTACTTGCCTACTTATTTCCTGACTGATATGCATTGTCCTAAATGCGGCGATAAAATGATTTTCAAAAACAGCAGCATGTACTGCGAACGCGGCAACATGCTGCTGACGCACACCCTGTTTGCGCGCCTCAATGCCCGCTTCATCGAGCGTGTGCCGGAAGAGCCGTTGTTGCAACGCACACAGAATCCGCGCAACCGTTTCTTCTGCCCGGCGTGTGGCCAACGGCTGAAGTTCGTCGGCGGCTACGTGCAGTGCCCCGATGGCCATGGTTCGATCAATGATTCGATCTTCGATCTCAATCAGCTGTGTCCGCACGATCGCGTCAACGACTGAAGCTCTTGTCAACGCTCATCAAAAAGTCCGGCCAGCTCAGCTGCCGGACTTTTTGATATATCACTGCCCGCTTATCCGCCCGTTGTTGACCCGGCCGCTTGCGCCGAGGTCGTCTGAATAACTGACTGGCCCACCACGGGCGGTTGCCCGGGACTACCCGGTTGAACGGTCGTGATCCTTTGCTCCACCGCTTGAACCGATGGGGCCGCGCGATTGTTGAGGAAGTTGCCCAGCCCGTCCAGCGCATCTTTGCCCTGCTGCAAGATGCCCACCAGCGAGTGCACCGGGTACGATCCGCTGCCGATGACCAACCCCGTGATCAACACATCGATACGCGCGGGGATGGCAGAAACGCCTAACAGCGCAAACATCTGAATCTGCCCCAGGGCGGCGACGATTACCCCCAGCATCAACCCCAGCACGATCGTGACGGCGCTTTTCGCGCTGCGATAATCGGGTGAAGATGTAGCCCCGCCCAGCTTGTCTTCGGCCGCCCCCAAACGTGCCTGCGCGTCCTTGAGCAAGGCTTCAGCCGCTTCGGACTTCGCTGTGATTTCGGCCCGCAGCTGATCGATCTGCCGGAGCAAGGCCGTGCGCACTTCATTGATCTTCTGATCCACTTCTGCGGGCAGCGGCAGATCGACCGGCATCACCAGAAGTTCCGTCATCTTGGCCAGCATTTCGGCCGGCAGCGCATTCATCTGCTGCGCAGCTGTTTGCATGGCCTCTTTCAGGCGCGGGTCAGGCGTATCGTTGGCGGTCTGCACCAGCACGGCCACCATTTTTTGCTTGTGCTCATTGAAGATCTGCGTCATCTGTTGATTGTTGGTCGCCAGATTGCCGTTGTAAATCGCGCCCATGTTTTGCAGCCACTGCCGCGCTTCAGCGACTTCCGTCTCGGCGCTCTTCAACCAGCGCATGCCGTAACCCAGGTAAGCGACCAATGTGCGCCACGCCCCCTCGATCGAGTTGAAGACGGTCTCCAACAAACGCTCAACGCCTGCGGCGGCGGCCAGCACCGGAGCCAGCACCATAGTCAAATCCACGCCGGCCGCCAGGGCTTTGACCTCCGGCTTTTGGACTTCGGCAAAGAACAGTACCCAGATGAAGAGAAACGCCCAGATCCCTGCGATGACCCCCATGCCGGCAAAGACCAGCCGCCGGGTGTGCTTGCGCATTTCGGTTTCATTCCATTGCGGCGCGGCCCCTTTGCTGCTATCGCGATTTCGACTGAACAGAGCCATGATGTTATTCCTCCTGTGAGATGATCATGAGAGACGTTTGACTCGGACGACGACCTAGCGGCTCGCTATGTTCTGCTGCTCCTCCTTTGTGCCGAAACTGGGTGGCTTGTTTGCGCTCATGACTTCTTCTTCTCCTCGGCTGCCCCACCAATGCGCCCGCTTAATTCGCCGATATTGGTGATCGCCGCACCCGGCCGGAACTCAGCCTCTTTTCAACTCGTCCCAACGCTAACAACCGCCGCCGGGTACGCTTGCGCATCGTTTGCTCGTCCCAATTTGGATAAGCCATGCCGCCTCCTGATGAGCACAACTGCAGATACGGAAAGTGTCGAGGGGAACAACGTAGAGATTATAGAATATGCGCCATAGCAGAGTCAAACTTGACACAGTCTGCTGTGGCGCGTTTCTGCCAACCGTAGATCAACTTAAGCTGAACGACGCGTGCGATACCACGCATAGCCACCATGCCACAGCACCAGCAGCGTGCCTACCAAAGCCCAGGGTGACCGCCACAAACTGCCAGGGAATCGCGGGGCGGCTCAGAATGATCGCGCGGATGAGGATGGCGATCGGCGCGGCGATGATCCACGCAATTAACGTGCGCCGTATGACCGATCGAGGATGGGTGATCGCATCCGATCGATATACGCCGCCCGCCAGTGCGATTGCGAAGCACACGATCAAGAACGTGAGCAGCGTCGGCAGCACGTTGACAATCAGATTCGCATCGCCCGGCGCGTGGGTTTCGCGTCCGGTGAAAGCAAAGAACATGAAGATCACGATGTCGCCAATGATCAAGAGTAAGCGAGGTTTGTTGTTCATGGCAGAAGCATAATCGCAAACGCGCAAAACGTAAAGCGAAACCGGCCGTTGACGCCTTACGTTTCACACTTCACTCGTCACTCATCATTCTGTGGTAGCATTAGGCATCTTTCTTCCCACAGGATACCGATGTTTTTCGATACAGCCCAAATTCAAGTGAAGGCCGGCGGCGGCGGCGACGGGGCCGTGGCGTTTCGGCGTGAGAAATACGTGCCGTTTGGCGGCCCGTCCGGCGGCGATGGCGGACACGGCGGCGATGTGATCTTCTTTGTCGATCCCAAAGTCAACACGCTGGTGTACTTCCGGCATCATCATCTGTTCAAAGCGGGAGTGGGCGCTAACGGGCACGGCAAGAATCAGACCGGCCATGACGGCAAAGAGCTGCGCATCCCCGTGCCGCCGGGCACCATCGTGCGCGATGCCAACACCGGCGAAGTGCTGGGCGATCTCACCGATCCCAAAGCCGAACTGATCGTCGCCAAAGGCGGCACGCCGGGCAAAGGCAATGCGCGCTTTGCCACGGCCACTAATCAAGCGCCGCGCATGGCCACCAACGGTCTGCCTGGCGAAGAATGCCTGCTCGATCTGGAATTGAAGTTGATCGCCGATGTGGGATTAGTGGGCCTGCCGAATGCGGGCAAGTCCACGCTGCTGGCCTCGACCACGGCGGCGCGTCCCAAGATCGCCGATTATCCGTTCACGACTTTGCAGCCCAACCTCGGCGTCGTCGATCTTGATCGCGAGACGTCGTTCGTGGTGGCCGACATTCCCGGCCTCATCGCCGGAGCCAGCCTGGGCAAGGGTCTGGGCCACGAATTTCTGCGTCACATCGAACGCACGCGCGTCTTGATCCACCTGCTCGACGGATCGCAGCCCGATCCGATCAAGGACTTCGACACCATCAACGCCGAACTCGCCGCGTTTGGACATGGCCTGGCCGGCAAGTTGCAGATCGTCGCCTTCAACAAGATCGATCTGATCGAAGCGCAGGACAACTGGCCTCAAGTCCACCAAGTGCTGAAGCGGCGCGGCATTGAAGCCATGACGATCTCGGCGGCCGTGCACACCAACACCCGCGAGTTGATGTATCGCGCCGTGCAGCTCTTGAAAGAACTGCCGATCCCAGAGCCGGTCGTGGTAGAACAGCCTGTGCCGGTCATTCGACCCGAAGACGACGTCCCTTATCGGATCGAGCGGGCCGACGACGGCAGCTGGCATGTGACCGGGCGACAAGTAGAAAAGATCGCCGGCCGCCATCGCTTCGACTCTGAAGAATCACTGCTGGCCTTTCACAAAGCCATCACCAAGCTCGGCGTCATCGAGGCGCTGCGCCAGGCCGGCGTGGAAGAAGGCGACACCGTGTGGATCGGCGAAGATTACGAACTCGAGTGGCAGGATTGAGTGATCCACGAATGAACACGAATCGACACTCATTCTTGATTCTTGTTCATCGGGCATCAAACCACCAATCCGAACAGGCCATTCATTGCATCGCACTTGCCTGCACTATGTAGGCCAACGGGATCATGTTACTCAGAGTAATACCGGCGAACAGCCTGACATCATCACCTTATTCGTGAAGATCCGCGTGAATTCGCGGAAGAACACATGATTCGAGCAATTCTCTTTGACTTAGATGGATTGATGTTTGACAGCGAGCCGCATTCGCTGGCCTCGTGGGAAGCCGTGCTGGCCGAGCGCGGCGCGAAACTCGATCAGCTGACGATCGACAGCATCCTGGGACGGCGCATCGACGCGACGGCGCGCACGCTGATCGACACGTATCATCTGCCCGACACTATGCAAGGTCTGGCCGACGCCAAGACCGACTATCAGATCGCGCATCTTGCCGGCAACGTCAAACCGATGCCCGGTCTGCTCGAATTGTTGGACGAGATCGATCGGCGCGGCTTGCCAAAAGCCATCGCCTCCAGCGGCATCCGCGCTTACGTAGAAGCGGTGCTGCGCGTCAATGGCCTGCTCGATCGGTTCAGCGTCATCATCACGGGCGATCAAGTGGCACACGGCAAACCCGCCCCCGATGTCTTTCTCGCGGCCGCGCGCGCCCTCCACGTCGAGCCGGCGCACTGCCTGGTGCTCGAAGATGCGCCGACGGGCGTGCAGGCGGCCAAGGCCGCCGGCATGCAGTGCATTGCCGTGCCGGATCGCGGCGTCGCGCAACTCGATCTATCGCAAGCGGATCGCACCTTGGCTTCGCTCAATGCCGTGCGGGTCTTGCTACCTCAGTTGATCACTGATGAGTGATGAGTGAAAAGAACGCTCTCACTCATCACTCGTCACTCATCACGAGAGTCGGCATTCTCGGCGGAACCTTCGATCCTCCCCACTTCGGCCACCTCACCATGGCCGCGGCCGCTCTGGCACAGTTGCAGTTGGATCAGGTGTTGTTCGCGCCGGTAGGAGTACAACCGCTTAAGCAAGATCGCTCATTGGCTGCGCCCGAGCACCGCGCCCGCCTGGTCGAGCTTGCCATCGCCGGCGATCCGCGTTTCGTGTTATCGCGCGCCGATCTCGATCGCCCCGGCCCGCACTACACCGTTGATCTTCTCTCAATCATTCAGCCGCAGTATCCTGGCGCGGCGTTGTGGTTCATTCTGGGCGAAGACTCGCTAGGCGATTTGCTGCGCTGGCGCGATCCTGCCCGTATCATTCAATTAGCCCGCCTGGCCGTGCTCCGCCGGCCCGATTATGAACCCGATTGGCTTACGCTCGATCATGCCCTGCCCGATCTCCGCGCGCGCATCGACTGGATCGAACACGCCGAGATCGATATTTCCGCCAGCGACATCCGGCAGCGCCTACAGGCAGGCTCATCCATTGAACAATTCGTCCCGCCCGAAGTGCTACAATATATCTTAGCCCAGCAGCTCTATCGTCATCAACCGTAAGCCCATTACGCTTCACGTTTTACGCATCACGTATCAGTGCGAAGCCTCCCTGTGGGACGATGACCATGCCCATCAAAAACAACGTCACCCGCCTGCTCGATTCACGCAAGATCGCCTACACGACCGTCGAATACGACGGCGCGCAGTTCCACTCCGCCGATGAAGGGGCGCAGCTGATCGGCGTGCCGGTGGAGCAGGTGTACAAGACCATCGTCGTGCTGCGCGAGGAAAAAGGAAGGAAACCGTTGTTGGTGATGGTGGCCGCCAATCGTGAGATCGATCTGAAGCAACTCGCCGCGTCGCTGGGTGAGAAGAAATTGAAAATCGCTAAACACGATGAAGCCGAAGCGCTGACCGGCCTGCAAGTGGGTGGCATCAGCGCGCTGGCCCTGCTCAGCAAGTCGTTCGAAGTCTGCCTCGATCGGCCCGCGCTCGAATTCGAGCGTATCCACCTCAGCGGCGGGCAGCGCGGGCTCGACGTGCAGCTCGCGGTGAGCGATTTGATCGCGCTGACGAAGGCGAAAGTTGTTGACGCGAGTAACGAGTAACTATTTGTTACGCCCAGCGTAGCGAAAGACTTCATGATGCCCCACGCGCAGGAACAATTCATCACGGCTAACAATCTCAACTTCCACCTCATTGATTGGGGCGGCAGCGGTGAGTGGCTGATCTTGCTGCACGGCCTCGCCTCGCAGACGCACATCTGGGATCTGGTCGCATCTCGCTTGAGTGATACGTTCCGCGTCATCGCGATCGATCAACGCGGGCACGGTCTGAGCGACAAGCCCGACGGCGGCTACGATTTCGCCACGATCACGGCTGATCTGGATGCGATCTTGAAAGCGCTAAAAATCGATCGGGCGGTGTTGGCCGGTCACTCGTGGGGCGGCAACGTCGCCGTGCAATACGCGGTCGATCATCCCGATCGGGTGAGCGGCTTGATCCTGATCGATGGCGGCTTCCTCCAGATCGGCGATCGCCTGGACTGGCCCACCGTGGAAAAATTCTTGGAGCCGCCGGATTTGATCGGGACGCCCGTAGACGAATTTCGATCCAGCATGAAAATGTGGATGGGCGCAGCCTGGTCGCCCGAAGCCGAAGCCATCACGCTGCAAAACTTTGAAGTCCGCGCCGACGGCGCCATCGCTCCGCGCCTGCACAAGAGTAATCACATGCAGGTGGTGCGCGCCCTGTGGGAACATCGCCCCTCCGAATTGTGGGCACGCGTCGCGTGCCCCGTATTGATGATCCCCGCCGCGTCACCTGAACCACACGACGAACGCACCCGCGACACGCTGGAGAATAAACGGCGCAACATCGCAACTGCCGAAGAGAAATTAGCGCGCAGTCAAACGATCTGGATGCTCGACACCATTCACGATATTCCGCTGCACAAGCCGGTGGAGTTGGCGGAAGCGATCAAGACCTGGCAGGTTTTCACTCGATAATCTGGTCAACCCGTTCGGCCTGATTCGGTCGCGGCGAGCATACGCTGCTTGTCATTGGAAAACCTGCCAGGTCTACACTGTGGAGGCAACATGAACGAAGAAACCCGCCGCAATCAAGCCTTGACTGCCCAACCGGTCAGCGATCACAACTTTCGCACCGTTGCCGCGTTCAAGCAGGCGTTGGCGGATAAACTGTATTACACCCGCGGGCAAGCAGCGCCTACAGCCAGCCCCCAAGATGTTTATGCCGCATTGGCCTTCACCGTGCGCGATTATCTGGTCGATCGCTGGCAGCGCACGGTGGCCACCTATTCGCAAAATCGCCCGAAGTTTGTGTATTACTTGTCCGCCGAATATTTACCCGGACGACAGATCACTCAGAACTTGCTGTACACCGACACTTATGATCTCGCGCGTGAAGCATTAGCTGAGCTGGGTTTCGAGCTGGAGCACTTGCTTGCTTTAGAGCCCGAGCCCGCGCTGGGCAACGGCGGCTTAGGGCGGCTGGCCGCATGCTACATGGATTCATTAGCGACGCTCGATATTCCCAGCGTGGCCTACGGCATTAACTACGAATTTGGCATCTTCAAACAATCCATCCGCGATGGATGGCAAGTGGAGAGTCCCGACGATTGGCTGTACTACGGCAACCCGTGGGAATTTCCACAGCCGGATAATCTGGCGCAGGTCGGCTTTGGCGGCCACACTGAAATCGTGAATAATCCTCAGGGCGGATTTCATGTCCACTGGATTCCGGCCGAAACGATCCTAGGCGAACCGAGCCACATGCTGGTTCCCGGTTATGAAACCGGCTCGATCAATCTGCTGCGCCTCTGGCGCGCGCGCGCCAGTCAGGAATTGAATCTGCAGCTGTTCGACGTGGGCGATTACACCCGCGCCGCCGAACAGAAGACTTACTCCGAAAATATCACCAAAGTCCTGTACCCCAACGACACGACGCCGCAAGGCCGTGAACTGCGCTTGAAGCAGCAGTATTTCTTCGCGTGCTGTTCGCTGCAAGACATTACCCATCGCTTTCTGGCGTTCAATCCCGGCTGGCAGGAGTTCCCAGACAAAGCGGTGATTCAGTTGAACGACACGCATCCCGTCGTCGCCATTCCTGAATTGATGCGCGTGCTGCTCGACGGGTACCGCCTGGATTGGGATGAGGCGTGGAACATCACCAGCCGATCGTTTGCTTATACGTGCCATACCTTGATGCCTGAAGCACTGGAAAAGTGGCCGGTCAACGTATTCGAACGCTTGTTGCCGCGCCACCTGGAAATCATCTATGAAATCAATCACCGCTTTCTGCAAGAAGTGCGAACCTGTTTCCCGCATGATGAAGATCGTGTGCGGCGCATGTCGCTCATCGAAGAAGCGCCGGAGCGCATGATCCGCATGGCGTATCTGGCGACGGTGGGCAGCTTCTCCGTCAACGGCGTGGCCGAGCTGCATTCCCGCTTGCTGCACCAGAACGTTCTGCGCGATTTCTATGAGATGTGGCCGGAGAAATTCAACAACAAGACCAACGGCGTTACGCCGCGGCGCTTTATGCGCCTGGCCAACCCGCGTCTCTCCGAATTGATCTCCACCCAGATCGGCACGGGTTGGTTGAACAATCTGCAGCGCTTGCAGCAGCTCGAGCCGCTGGCCGAGCAAGCTGATTTTCGTGAAGCGTGGCGCGCAGTCAAAGCGCAGAACAAGGCGGCCTTCGCTGCCGTGATTCACGACCGCACCGGCATCGCCATCTCGTCCGCTTCGCTGTTCGACATCATGGTGAAACGCCTGCACGAATACAAACGCCAGCAGCTCAAAGTGCTGCACATCATCACACTCTACAATCGCCTGTGCGCGCAGCCGGAGTTGGACGTCGTGCCGCGCACCTTCATCTTTGGGGCCAAGTCCGCGCCCGGCTACCAGATGGCGAAGTTGATCATCAAGTTGATCAATTCCGTGGGCGAAGTAGTCAATCAGGATCGACAGGTGGCCGATCGATTGAAGGTGGTCTTCATGCCCAACTTCAACGTCGCGCTGGGCGAAAAAATCTATCCGGCAGCGGATCTCTCCGAACAGATCTCACTGGCCGGCCTGGAAGCCTCCGGCACCGGTAATATGAAATTCGCTTTGAATGGTGCGGTGACGATCGGCACGCTGGATGGCGCGAACATCGAAATTCGTGAGCGCGTGGGCGCGGAAAACTTCTTCCTATTTGGCCTGACCACCGAAGAAGTCGCGGCGTTGAAAGCCGGCGGCTATGCACCGCGCGACTACGTCCAACGCAACGCCGAACTGCAGCAAGCCCTCGATCAGATCGCATCCGGCTATTTCTCCCCCGGCGATAAAGACCTGTTCCGCCCACTGGTGGACAACTTGCTCAATCGCGATCCTTATCTGGTCACGGTGGATTATGCGGCCTTCATCGCGCAACAGGACGCCGTCGATGCCGCTTATCGGGAGGTGGACAGCTGGACGCGTAAATCCATCCGCAACACCGCGCGCTGCGGCTTCTTCTCATCCGATCGGGCCGTGCAGCAATACTGCGACGACATCTGGAAGATCAAACCGCTGCCCGTCAAGATATGAAAAGTGAAAAGTGACGAGTGAATGGCGAATGGCGAATGGCGATCATTCGTTCTTCACTCGTCACTTTTCACTCGTCACGTATTCCGCAGTACAATTACTTCATGCTTTCTATCCAATTGCTTGGAACACCGTTAATCTTGCAGGATGATCAACCGCTGATCATCACGCGCAAAAAAAGCCGCGCCCTGCTCTTCTATCTCGCTGCGCACGACCAACCGTTGACCCGCGAACATCTGCTGGCTTTCTTCTGGCCGGATAGTGATCGATCCTCCGCCCAGCAAGTCTTACGCACCACGCTGCATGGCTTGCGTCAAGCGTTGGGCGCAGCGCTCGTCGTCGACGACAACACCCTCGCTTTGTCACCCGCTGTGGACATCGACGTGCGCGCGTTTGAGGCCAACCTCCATCGTGCCCGTGTCTCCGCGCCATCCAGCGGAGCGGGCCGCCTGGCGCCAATCTCCACGCGTAGCGTCCAATCTCTCACTTCCACTCTTCAACTCTATCGCGGCGACTTTCTCACCGGCTTCATGCTGAACGACTCGCCCGAATTCGAAGATTGGATCACAGAACAGCAGGAGCACCATCGGCGTCTGGCGATTCGCGGCTTCATCGCGCTGGCAAATCTGCATGAACAACAGCAAAATTATGCGGCCGCCCTGGAGGCACTCGAGCGCGCGCTGACTTTCGATCCCTTGCAAGAAGAGGTGCAGCGCAGTGCGCTTCGTCTGCACTATCTCGCGGGCGATCGCCCCGGTGCGATTCGCCGTTACGAAGCGCTGCGTAAATTGTTGGACGAAGAGATGGGTGTGCCGCCCATGGCCGAGACGCGCGCGTTGTATGATGCCATCATCAGTGATCAGTTAATCGGTGATCAGTTAATCAGGGATCAGGGATCGGGGATCGGGCGACAAGCGCGGCAGAGTGCGGCGTCGATCACGCCCATCAACACTCAGCCGTCAACACTCAACAATCTGCCATTCATCGGCCGTGCAGTTGAATTGCAGAGACTTCACGAGGCCGCCGCCTCGCGCCAACTCGCTTTGATCGAAGGCGAACCCGGCATCGGCAAGACGCGCCTAGCCCAAGAGTTTCTGCGCGGACAACCGGGCCTGCACCTCAGCAGTGCAGCGCACGAGTTGGAACACGGCCTGCCCTATCAACCCGTCATCGATGCGCTGCGCGGCCTATTCGCCACACCTGCCTGGCCTCTCCTGCGCCAGCAGCTCAATTTGCCGGAAGTGTGGCTCACCGAGATCGCGCGCCTGGTTCCGGAAGTGAATATCGATCCGGCGAGTGATCGATCATCAGCGCGGAAGTCCGCGCCCGGTTTGCTGACAGCCGATGAATCGCGCTTGTGGGAAGGCGTGCATCAATTTCTTGTGGCGTTGTCGCGCCTTAACTCGATCGTGTTGTTCTTCGACGATGTGCAGTGGGCCGATACCTCGACGTTGGGTTTGCTGGGCTATCTGGTGCGCGTCACGGCGGCTTTGCCGGCGGCCTCCACCCACCCGATCGTTTTTGTGGCCGCCTCACGCCCGATCGAGCTGCGCACATCCATCGGCGCGCTCGTTCAAACCTTCACGCGCGAAGGTTGTCTGATGCGCGTCCCGCTCGATCGGCTCTCATCGTCCGATACCGCCACGCTCGCTCAACAGATCAGCCCGGCTTTCGCCTATCCGCTGGCCGATTGGCTGATGCAGCAATCCGAAGGCAACCCGTACATCTTGCGCGAATCGATCAACTACGCGCGTGAAAGCGGCCTGCTGCAGGCCGATGGATCGGTAAACCTCAGCGCTCTGTCGGCAGCGCCCGTCGTGCCGCCCAGCATTTATAGTCTCATTCAGACTCGCCTCGCGCGCCTCTCTGATCCCGCCCGGCGCATCCTGGACACGGCGGTGGCGGCCGGGCGCGTATTTGAATTTGAAGTCGTCATGCGCGCCGCCGCGTTATCCGAGACAGCCGCGCTGGACGCCCTCGACGAATTGCGCGCCGCGCGGCTGATCGAACCCCAGGGCGCCGACGGTCTGCATTACGCCTTCGATCATTCGTTGACGATGGAAGTGGCCTATCGTGAAGTGGGCGAGCCGCGTCATCGCTTGCTGCATCGCCGCGTGGCCGAAGCGATGGAAGCGATCTACGGACGGCAGCGACTGGATGCCGTAGCCGGTCTCTTGGCGTGGCACTTCGGCGAAGGCGGCGATGTCCAACGCGCCGCGCCGTATGCGCTGCACGCCGCGCAGTTGGCCGCTAAGATTGCCGCGTGGCGTGAAGCGATCGAGTTTTACGATCAAGCGCTGCAAGTCGAACTGCCACCGCTGGAACGCGCGGCTATTCTCATGGAACTGGGTGAAGCGCGCTTCCGTGCCGGTGAAACGGCGCAGGCCAGTGAAGCCTATCGATCCGCGTTGAAGCTATGTGCGCCGGACAGCCTGGAGGCCGATCAGGCGCGGTTGGCCCTGGCGCAAGCGCTGCTCAGTCAGGCGCGATATTCCGAGGCGATCGCATTGGTCAAACAGGTGCGCGATGCGGGGCGCGCGGCGCTGATCGTCAGTGCCGAAATGCAGTGGGGCACGACGTTGTCGGTAGAAGGCGCGGATCTGATCGGTGCGGCAGAACACCTCAACCAAGCTGAAGCGTTATTGCACCAACACGCTGGCGCGGATCAGCTGGATGCAGGCCGTCTGGCGCAGATCAAATTTGAGCAAGGCAGCGTGGCCGCTCAGCAAGGCAATCTCGAAAAAGCCGTGGCCTTGTATCGTGAAACCATTGTGCTGGGTAAACAGGCTAATAAAACGGCGCTCTCGTTTGCGGTGCTGGGCTACAACAATTTAGCCTATCACTTACTGTTGCTGCATGATCCCAACGCGATCGATTACGCGCGCCAAGGCTTGCAGTTGGCGCAAGAGCAAGGCACGCTGGGTCTACAGCCGTACTTACTGTCCACCCTTGGCGAGATTGAACTGGATCGCGATCTGGATGTGGCCGAAAAATATTTCGCCGATGGCCTCGCGCTCTCTGAGCGCTTATCGATGCCGGAGCGCATTGCCGGGCTCACGGCGAATCTGGGGCGGGTAGCGCAACGTCGAGGTGAAACCGCCCTGGCGATTCATCGGTTGTCTACGGCGTTGGCGAAAGCCGAAGGGCTGGGCTTGCTGCACCTCGCCGCGCAGATTCGCTTGTGGCTGGCGCCGCTGCTGCCGCCGGCTGAAGCGCGCGCCACGCTCGCCGATGTCCGCGCCATCGCCACCAGCAGCGGCAGAAAACGATTGCTGGAAGAATCTGATCGATTGGCGAAAGAATTGAATCTGATGGGATAGGGCACAGCGCGCGGTCCAACTCGCCGTAGCCGACTTGCTTCCGCTGATATTTGATGCAACCCCCCTTGACATGCTTTCTTAGGCAAGTTATAATCTGTACACAATTCCGTACAGAGAGGCCCGCAATGACTACCAAGACACTTCCCATCACCGAAGCACGCGCTAAACTGCCGCAGCTAGTGAAAGCCGCCGACGAACGCCTAGACCGCACCATTATCACTTCGAATGGCAAACCGTCTGCCGTGATCATGAGTTATGAAGAATACGAGGCGTGGGAGGAGACGCTGGAAATCTTGAGCGACCCAGACGCTGTGCAAGCCATTCATGCCGCCGATGAAGAGCTGGCTAGTGGTCAGGTCTTTTCTTTCGAGCAGGTCTTCGGTTACAAGCAACCAAAAGCAAAATGAGCCAATTTCACAACTGCAGGTCGTAGACAACACACAAAAAGCGATTTGGCTATTGACACCGGCTGCTTCTGTGGTATAGTATTGGCAACGCAGCATTGAAGGCACAAGCACGCAAAATACCTAGAAAAATAGTCTAATTTAATAAAAAGTTTAGGGCACAAGGTAAAGACTTGCGCCCTTTTTCTTTACCCAAAACTGCCATTAGTTTCTTATTCTACATTCATTGAAAGGAGTAAATCATGTCACAATATTCTAAGCCACGCGAACTTAAGTTTTCTTCTTCGTCTCAGAACTTTATTCAATCCCTTCATCCGCCGCTCAAAGAACGTGTCGCAAATGCTTTGCTCGATATAGCAATTGATCCACGATCTGGCAAGGCTCTCAAAGGCGATCTCAAAGGTAATTATTCATACCGTGTCGGTGATTGGCGTGTTATCTACACCATCGAGAAAACATTTGTGTATATCAAAGACATCCGTCATCGGCGTGAAGTCTATCGCCGCAAGTGAATCTTCCTATAGATAGAAAGGGTAAAATGATCATGAAAAAATGGGCATGGCTCAAAACACGCTCAGA
>PMCF01000386.1 GCA_003154115.1 Anaerolineae bacterium | reverse complement strand
CAATGCAGTCAAGTTATTGAAGCGGGTTTGATGGCTGGCTATCAATGTCACGATCCGCAGACGGGCTTCCCCGCCTTCGCCTTTCGCCTACACCAATTCATCAGTCGCGGGGACACCGTCTACGCCTCGCTCGAGACCGAGGAGACACGCCATCTCACCCTGTATCGACAACAATACGTTCCCGGCGATCGCAGCAAGGTCTTGCTACCGCTGGCGTTTTGTCGTGAATGCGGTCAGGAATACTACAGCGTCCGAGTGGCAGAAGACAAAGCGAGCGGCGCACAACAATTCATCGCGCGTGATCTGACTGACCAGACGCCTAGTGATGATGGTGAGCCAGGATTCCTGTATTTCAACACCTCTCATCCGTGGCCGAGTGATCCCGAAGACATCGCACAGCGTGTGCCCGATGATTGGCTTGAAGACCATCAGGGTGGGCAGCGGGTGCGTAGTGATCGCAAGAAGCATTTGCCACAGCCGGTGTCTCTTGGGACCGACGGCTATGCTTCTGAATCCGGCTTAGCAGGCCACTCTATCAGGGCGCCATTTCGCTTCTGTCTCCACTGCGGAGTCACGTATGGTGGTCGCCAGTATAACGATTTCGCCAAGTTATCCTCGCTGGCCTCGGAAGGCCGCAGTACCGCGACGACGATCTTGAGCCTGTCGGCGATTCGTGGCTTGCAGCATGATCAAACGCTCAGGCCCGAAGCGCGCAAGATGCTGAGTTTCACCGATAACCGGCAGGATGCCTCCTTGCAGGCCGGCCACTTCAATGATTTTGTCGAGATCGGACAATTGCGATCGGGGTTGCAACGAGCCGTACAGCACGCCGGCGTCAATGGCCTTTACCATGATCAACTTGCTCAGCAAGTCTTTGATGCCTTGAGTCTGCAATCGGAGGCTTACGCGGCCAATCCGCAGGTGCGCTATCAGGCCAAGAACGAAGTGGATCGTGCCCTACGGAATGTATTGGGGTATCGCCTGTATCGCGATCTGAAACGCGGCTGGCGCATCACTTCGCCGAATCTTGAGCAATGTGGTTTGCTGGAGATTCGCTACCCGGCGCTAGACGAAATCTGTCAGGATGAAACGCTGTGGTCGTCGCGCCAGGGTGTGCTCGCCACGGCCAGTCCGCAAACGCGGCTCAAGATTGCTAAAGTGCTGCTGGACTTCATGCGGCGTGAGCTGACCATCAAGGTCGACTATCTCGACCAACGCTTCCAGGAGAGCATCCAGCAACAGAGCAGCCAATTGCTGATTGCGCCGTGGGCCATCGATGAAAACGAGACGATGGAGTTTGCGGCCATCCTCTTTCCCCGTTCCCGCGGCCCAAAAGATTATCAGGGCAACGTCTACCTGTCGGCGCGCGGCGGCTTTGGCCAGTACCTGCGGCGACGAACAACCTTCACTGAGTTCAATGCGCGACTCAGTCTGGCCGATACCGATGCCGTCATCATTGATCTATTGAGTGTGCTCAACATCGGTGGCCTGGTACAAGAAGTTGAGCCGCCGCGTGAAACGGGCGATGTGCCGGGTTATCAATTGCCGGCGTCGGCGATCGTGTGGCTGGCGGGTGATGGCACACGCGCTTTCCATGATCCGATTCGCGTGCCGAACGCGCCGGAAGGCGGCGGCCGGACCAATCCGTTCTTTGTCGATTTCTATCAGCACCAGGCGAACCACTTGCAGGGTATGGCGGCGCGCGAACACACCGCGCAGGTTCCTTCCGAGGATCGGGAGGAGCGCGAGATTCTTTTCCGCGAAGGCAAATTGCCGATCTTGTATTGTTCGCCAACGATGGAATTGGGCATCGACATCAAAGACCTGAATGTCGTCAATTTGCGGAACATTCCACCGACGCCGGCGAACTATGCCCAGCGCAGCGGGCGCGCCGGGCGCAGCGGACAACCTGCGCTGGTCTTCTCGTACTGCGCGACCGGCAGTTCGCACGATCAATATTTCTTCAAACGGCCTGATCGGATGGTAGCCGGAGCCGTGACGCCGCCGCGCCTCGACCTGACCAACGAAGATCTGGTGCGCGCCCACATCCATTCGATCTGGCTGGCCGAGAGCCGCCTGAGCCTGGGCAAGTCCTTGAAGGATGTTCTCGACGTGGCGGGTGATGATCCCACGTTGAAATTGCAGGAGGGCGTCCGGGCCGACATCGAGGCCGAAGGGCCACGACAACGCGCGCGAGACCGGGCCGAGCAAGTCATCGCCACGTTCCGTGCTGATCTGCTTTCGTCGGGTTGGTATCACGACGGCTGGTTGGACGACGCGCTCACGCAAGTGGCTCGCCGCTTCGATCAGACGTGCGATCGCTGGCGCGGCCTGTATCGGTCGGCTCTGGCGCAGGCGCGGATTCAAGACAAAATCATTCGCGACGCGACGCGCAGTGCCGACGACAAGAATCAAGCCTATCGGCTGCGTAGTGAGTCCGAAGAACAACTGCGCCTGTTGACCGACGTCGAGAACCTGGCGCAGTCGGACTTCTATAGTTACCGCTACTTCGCCAGTGAAGGATTCCTGCCGGGTTACAACTTCCCGCGCCTGCCGCTGTCGGCCTACATTCCCGGCCGGCGTACCAAACAGCGCGATGAATTTCTGTCACGACCGCGCTTCCTGGCGATCTCGGAATTCGGTCCGCGCGCGATCGTGTATCACGAAGGCTCACGCTATCTGATTAACAAAGTGATCATGCCGGTCGATGGCGATGAGCCGCTGACGCACTTGGCCAAGCGTTGTGAGGCCTGCGGTTATCTCCACCCGATCACGACGGGCGACGGCCCCGATCGGTGTGAGCGCTGCGGGGCCATGCTCGAAGCGCCGCTGCGATCGTTGTTCCGCCTGCAGAACGTCTCGACCAAACGCCGCGACAAGATCAACTCCGATGAAGAAGAGCGCATGCGGATGGGCTATGAGATCATCACCGGCGTGCGCTTCGTCGATCAGGGTGAGCGTCCGGCCTATCAAACCGCCATGCTGGAGAAAGACAGCACGGTCTTAGTGCGCTTGACCTACGGACACGCGGCGACGTTGTGGCGCATCAACCTGGGCTGGAGCCGCCGGGCCAATAAAGAGCAGCATGGGTTTGTGCTGGACGTTGAACGCGGCTACTGGGCCAAGAACGAGCAAACGGTTGATGATGCCCAAGACGATCCCCTCTCGGCGCGAGTCAAGCGCGTGATCCCGTATGTCGAAGATTCGCGCAACTGTTTGTTGTTTGAGCCGGTCGAACCACTGGCCGACGACGTGATGGCCTCGCTACAAGCCGCGATCAAGAGCGCGATTCAAGTGCAGTATCAACTGGAAGACAACGAATTGGCCGCTGAACCACTGCCCTCGCCAGATCAACGCCGCCAGATTCTGCTCTACGAATCGGCCGAAGGCGGCGCGGGGGTGCTGCGGCGGCTGGTGGAAGACCCGCAAGCGTGGGCGCAGGTGGCGGCCGAAGCGCTGCGGATCTGTCACTTCGATCCTGAAACCGGCACTGATGTGCGGCATGCGCCGCATTCACGCGAGGACTGCGAGGCGGCGTGCTACGATTGCCTGATGAGTTACTACAACCAGCGTGAGCATCGCTTGCTTGATCGGCAGAAGATCCGCGACATCTTGTTGGAGTTTACGCAGGCGCAAGTGGTCACTTCACCGGTGGAAAAGACGCGCGGCGATCACTTGCAGGCGCTGCTGCGTCAGGCCGGTTCTGATCTGGAACGCCAATGGTTGAAGTATCTAGAAGATCACAAGTATCGATTGCCGTCAAAGGCACAAGTGTTCATTGCGGCGTGCCAAACTCGACCGGATTTTCTCTACGAAGCAGAACAGGTCGCCGTGTACATCGACGGCCCACACCATGCTTACGCTGAACGGCATGCATGTGATGTGCAGCAGACGGAAGATATGATCGATCGCGGCTATACCGTGATTCGGTTTGGATTGGCAGACGATTGGGACACAATCATCGCGCACTATCCCTACGTTTTCGGGAGCGGATCAGGCGTGGCCACTTAGGCCTGACCAAGCCAGGTTTCAATCTCAGCCAGAACCTGATTGAGGCTTGGCTGATCGACGGGCGCGAGCCGATCGGCAGGACCGAGGTGCTTATGATGAGGATGCGTGACGATTTCAGGATGGTGCGGCGCATTGTCGTAGCGAAAGACGCGCTGCCCGTGACGCAGATAGGTGTAGGCGTAACTCACGCGGATAGGGTAGCCCAACTCGGTGCTCACGACTTCATAGAGGTCGAGATAGGAATCATCCCAGAAAACGACGCGACAACGGATCAAGCCGTTGTAGTCATCTGAGGCGAGACAGGTGAAAGGCTCTTCGAGGCGGCCGTTGGGAATATTCTGACGCAGGCCGCGCTCCAGAGCCTCGAAGTAGGCATCGACATTCATACGGAGGCAGACACGTTTTGCATGAACTGGCGAACCGGCAGCGAGGTGAGGTAGAGATGATACAAGCCGGCCCACAGCATCAGGTCGTCGTCATCGCCCAGTTCGCCGTCTTCGTAGCGGCGGTAGAATTCGATCGTGGAGTAGCCGTACTTGCGCTCATATTCGCGCAAGCGGTCAGATAGTTCGTCAAAGGTCAGGCGTTGTGATTTGACCATGGCACGGCTCCCAACAGTCACTTGTTCTTGAGAAGATTATAGCACGGTCAGCGCCGTGTGTGATGGAAAGGGAATCAATGACGTTTGCAGTCGGTTCGTTAGTCAAAGCGCGCGGGCGCGAGTGGGTGGTGCTGCCAGAATCGGCTGACGAGATGCTGATCCTGCGGCCATTGGGCGGTACCGAAGACGAAGTGGCCGGCATCTATCTGCCGTTGGAGCGCGTCGAGTCGGCACAATTCGATCTGCCTGATCCCACGCATCCCGGCGATTATCGATCGAGCCGGTTGCTGCGCGATGCGGTGCGGCTGGGGTTCCGATCGAGCGCGGGGCCGTTTCGCTCGTTTGCGCGGATTGCCGTGGAGCCGCGGCCGTATCAACTGGTGCCGCTGTTGATGGCACTGAAACTCGATCCGGTGCGGCTGCTGATTGCGGATGATGTCGGTATCGGCAAGACCATCGAGGCAGGCCTGATCGCGCGCGAGTTGATCGATCGCGGTGAAGTGGAGCGGCTCGCAGTCTTGTGTCCGCCGCAGTTGGCCGAGCAATGGCAAGTGGAATTGCAGGACAAATTCCACATCGACGCGGAGTTGGTACTGCCGGGCACGGCGACCCGGCTTGAACGAAATTGCCGCGTGGGTCAATCGTTGTTTGATCTGCACCCGTTTGTCATCGTGTCGGCGGACTTCATCAAATCCGATCGGCGGCGCGATGAATTCCTGCGCACCTGCCCGGAATTGGTCATTATCGACGAAGCGCATACCTGCGCATATGGCGGCGAAGGGCGCGGCGGGCGGCATCAGCGGCATCATCTGGTGTCAGGCCTGGCCGCGAATCTCAAGCGACATCTGATCCTGGTGACGGCCACGCCGCACAGCGGCAACGAAGCCGCTTTTCGATCGCTGTTGTCTCTGCTCAATCCCGACTTTGCCGAACTGCCTGACGATCTGACGGGCAAGGAGAATGAGCCGCAGCGGCGCAAGTTGGCGGCGCAGTTCGTGCAGCGCAAGCGCGGCGACATCCGGCGATATATGGAGACGGATACGCCGTTCCCCACGCGCGACGGCGGCGACCTCGAAGAGACGTACAAACTATCGGATGATTACAAGCGCCTGTTTGAACGGGTGTTGAAGTATGCGCGCGAGATCGTCAGCAATCCGGCGGACGGCAATCAACATCGACAGCGGGTGCAGTGGTGGTCGGCGCTGGCCTTGCTGCGGTCACTGGCATCGAGTCCGGCTGCCGCTGCCGCGACGCTGCGCACACGGGCGGCAAGTGCGGATACCGAGACCGTCGCTGAGGCGGATGAGATCGGGCGGCGCGGCGTGCTCGACATCGTCGACGATGAATCGGCGGAGGGGATCGATCTGGCGCCAGGCGCGGACTACGACGAGGGCGAGGACCAGAGCAATCGGCGGCGCTTGTTGCAAATGGCCCGTGAGGCCGAAGCGCTGCATGGCGATAAAGATACGAAGTTGCAGAAGGCCATCACGTTGATCAAGAATTTGATCAAGGATGGCTTTCAACCGATCGTGTTCTGCCGCTTCATTCCCACGGCAGAGTATGTGGCCGAAGCGCTGCGTAAAGCCTTGCCCAAAGGTGTCGAAGTGGCGGCGGTCACAGGGTTGCTGCCGCCAGAAGAACGTGAAGCCCGTGTGATCGAATTAGGGCAGGCTGATCAGCACGTGCTGGTGGCGACCGACTGCCTGAGTGAAGGCGTCAACCTGCAAGAGCATTTCAATGCGGTGCTGCACTATGACCTGTCGTGGAATCCGACGCGCCACGAACAGCGCGAGGGCCGCGTCGATCGCTACGGGCAGCCCAGCCCGACGATCCGCGCCATCACCTACTATGGCGTGGACAACCAGATCGACGGCATCGTGCTGGA
>PMCF01000378.1 GCA_003154115.1 Anaerolineae bacterium | reverse complement strand
AACACTCGCCGGTTGCGCTTTTGACGCTGTTCGCTACAAATTATACGCACGGTTTGGGTGAGAAATCAAGCCCCATTTTTCAGGCTGTGTTTCCGTGGAAACAAGTTGACCATTCAGGGGTTTGATCATAGAATGACTTGTGGCTTTCCGGCAAACGCACGTTAAGACATCTGCGCTAAGAGACGTCAGGCGACTCAATCTGACTGCTGCAAAAAAGAAGGCCCACGACGATTCCGACGTCGGGGCTTGATACCAACGCGAGAGTGACCATGTCGGCGACGACACGCAGAGCGTATCACACCTTCGGGCCGCTTGCGTGATCGCGAACGGCTTGTTCGTTTTCAATCCGTGATATCTACCCCGAGGCTGAGATGGATGTTTTCGATTTTCGTAACCACCTGATCGAAGAATACAGCGCCTACATCAACAGTTTTATCCATGTCCAAGATCCCCGCATTGCGCGATACATTCAAGAGAACCTGGCAGCCGGTCAGCTATGGCCGGATCCACTCATTCAACTAAACCCCTCTTTCGAACCCGGCGATTGGATCGATGATCTGGTCAAGTCAGGTATGCTTCATCCGGAATGCTCGAAGATCTTCAAGCGAGACAAAAACAAGCCAGAATATCACGGGGCTGGACAGCCGCTGCGCCTGCACAAGCACCAGACGGATGCCATACAAGTGGCCCAAACGGGCATCAACTATGTGCTCACGACGGGAACCGGATCGGGTAAAAGCCTGGCCTACATCGTCCCCATCGTTGATCACGTCCTGCGGCGCGGATCGGGCCGAGGCGTGCAGGCAATTGTCGTCTATCCCATGAACGCGCTGGCCAACAGTCAGGAAGGCGAACTCACTAAATTCCTCAAACTGGGTTACCCCGACGGGCAAGGTCCGATCACGTTCGCCAGATATACCGGCCAGGAGTCAGACGAAACACGCCAACGCATCATTGCCAACCCGCCCGACATCATTCTCACCAACTATGTGATGCTGGAATTGATCCTCACTCGCCCCATTGAGCGTCAACTGGTCCAGGCCGCGCAAGGGTTGCGCTTTCTGGTGCTAGACGAATTGCACACCTATCGCGGCCGACAGGGCGCGGATGTGGCTTTGCTTGTCAGGCGGGTGCGCGACGCCCTGAATGCCCCGACGCTACAGTGTGTGGGTACCTCGGCGACGCTGTCAAGCATGGGTACCTTCGATGAGCAACGCGCAGACGTGGCTCGTGTGGCGAGCAATCTGTTCGGCGCGCCCGTCCTGCCGCCGAATGTGATCGGCGAGACGCTGCGCCGTGCCACGACCGAACGTGATCTGAATGATCCCGCGTATGTCGCTGAGCTCACCGCGCGCGTGGCAGATTCTGATCGGCATCCCCTGGTTGACTATGAGGCGTTTATCCACGATCCGCTGTCGATCTGGTTAGAGAGTACGTTTGGGATTACCACAGAAACGGGCACGGGGCGGTTGGTGCGAGCGCGGCCCAGCAGCATCACAGGCAAGGAAGGCGCTGCCCTCAAACTGAGTACGCTCACGGGCGTGAGTGTCGAACAATGCAGTCAAGTTATTGAAGCGGGTTTGATGGCTGGCTATCAATGTCACGATCCGCAGACGGGCTTCCCCGCCTTCGCTTTTCGCCTGCACCAGTTCATTAGTCGTGGTGATACTGTCTACGCCTCGCTCGAGACCGAGGAGACACGCCATCTCACCCTGTATCGACAACAATACGTTCCCGGCGATCGCAGCAAGGTCTTGCTACCACTGGCGTTTTGTCGTGAATGCGGTCAAGAATACTACAGCGTCCGAGTAGCAGAAAACAAATCGAGCGGCGCACAACAATTCATTGCGCGTGATCTGACCGACCAGACGCCCAGTGATGATGGTGAGCCAGGATTCCTGTACTTCAACACCTCTCATCCGTGGCCGAGTGATCCCGAAGACATTGCACAGCGTGTGCCCGATGATTGGCTGGAAGACCATCAGGGTGGGCAGCGGGTGCGTAGTGATCGCAAGAAGCATTTGCCACAGCCGGTGTCTCTTGGGACCGACGCTATGCTTCTGAATCTGGCTTAGCAGGCCACTCTATCAGGGCGCCATTTCGCTTTTGTCTCCACTGTGGAGTCACGTATGGTGGTCGCCAGTATAATGATTTCGCCAAGTTATCCTCGCTGGCCTCGGAAGGCCGCAGTACCGCGACGACGATCTTGAGCCTGTCGGCGATTCGTGGCTTGCAGCATGATCAAACGCTCAGGCCCGAAGCGCGCAAGATGTTAAGTTTCACCGATAACCGGCAGGATGCCTCCTTGCAGGCCGGCCACTTCAATGATTTCGTCGAGATCGGACAATTGCGATCGGGGTTGCAACGAGCCGTACAGCACGCCGGCGTCAATGGCCTTTACCATGACCAACTTGCTCAGCAAGTCTTTGATGCCTTGAGTCTGCAACCGGAGGCTTACGCGGCCAATCCACAGGTGCGCTATCAGGCGAAGAACGAAGTGGATCGTGCCCTGCGGAATGTATTAGGGTATCGCCTGTATCGCGATCTGAAACGCGGCTGGCGCATCACTTCGCCGAATCTTGAGCAATGTGGTCTGCTGGAGATTCGCTACCCGGCGCTAGATGAAATCTGTCACGATGAAACGCTGTGGTTGTCGCGCCAGGGCGTGCTCGCCACGGCCAGTCCCGAGACGCGCCTCAAGATCGCCAAGGTACTGCTGGACTTCATGCGGCGTGAACTGGCGATTAAGGTCGACTACCTCGATCAACGTTTCCAGGAGAGCATCCAGCAACAGAGCAGTCAATTACTGATTGCGCCATGGGCCATCGACGAGAACGAGACGATGGAATTTGCAACCATCCTCTTTCCCCGTTCCCGCGGCCCGAAAGATTATCAGGGCAATGTCTATCTGTCGGCGCGTGGCGGCTTTGGTCAGTACCTGCGGCGACGAACGACTTTCACTGAGTTCACGGCACGACTCAGTCTGGCCGATACCGATACCGTCATCATCGATCTATTGAGTGTGCTCAACATCGGTGGCCTGGTGCAAGAAGTTGAGCCGCCGCGTGAAACGGGCGATGTGCCGGGTTATCAATTGCCGGCGTCGGCGATCGTGTGGCTGGCAGGTGATGGCACACGCGCTTTCCATGATCCGATCCGCGTGCCGAACGAGCCGGACGGTGGCGGCCGGACCAATCCGTTCTTTGTCGATTTCTATCAGCATCAGGCGAACCATTTGCAGGGCATGGCGGCGCGCGAACACACCGCGCAGGTTCCCTCCGAAGATCGAGAAGAGCGCGAGATTCTTTTCCGCGAAGGCAAATTGCCGATCTTGTATTGTTCGCCGACGATGGAATTGGGCATCGACATCAAAGACCTGAATGTCGTTAATTTGCGTAACATTCCGCCGACGCCGGCGAACTATGCCCAGCGCAGCGGGCGCGCCGGGCGCAGCGGACAACCGGCGCTGGTCTTCTCGTACTGCGCGACCGGCAGTTCGCACGATCAATATTTCTTCAAACGGCCGGAGCGGATGGTAGCCGGAGCCGTGACGCCGCCGCGCCTCGACCTGACCAACGAAGATCTGGTGCGGGCTCACATTCATTCGATCTGGTTGGCCGAAAGCCACCTGAGCCTGGGCAAGTCCTTGAAAGATATTCTCGACGTGGCGGGCGATGATCCCACGTTGAAGTTGCAGGAGGGCGTCCGGGCCGACATCGAGGCCGAGGGACCGCGGCAACGCGCGCGGGCGCGGGCCGAGAAAGTCATCGACACGTTCCGTGCCGATCTGCTCTCCTCGGGTTGGTATCACGACGGCTGGTTGGACGATGCACTCACGCAGGTAGCCCGCCGCTTCGATCAGACGTGCGATCGCTGGCGCGGCCTCTACCGATCGGCTTTAGCCCAGGCGCGAGTGCAAGACAAAATCATCCGCGACGCGACGCGCAGCGCCGACGACAAGAATCAAGCCTATCGGCTGCGCAGTGAGTCCGAAGAGCAGCTGCGCCTGCTGACCGACGTCGAGAACCTGGCGCAGTCAGATTTTTATAGTTACCGCTACTTCGCCAGTGAAGGCTTCCTGCCGGGTTACAACTTCCCGCGCCTGCCGCTGTCGGCCTACATTCCCGGCCGGCGCACCAAGCAACGCGATGAGTTTCTGTCACGACCGCGCTTCCTGGCGATCTCCGAATTCGGCCCGCGGGCGATAGTGTATCACGAGGGATCGCGCTATCTGATCAACAAAGTGATCATGCCGGTCGATGGCGATGAGCCGCTGACGCATCTGGCCAAACGGTGTGAAGCCTGCGGCTATCTCCACCCGATCGCGACGGGCGACGGCCCCGATCGGTGTGAGCGCTGCGGGAGCATGCTCGAAGCGCCGCTGCGATCGTTGTTCCGCCTGCAGAACGTCTCGACCAAACGCCGCGACAAGATCAACTCCGACGAAGAAGAACGCATGCGCATGGGCTATGAGATCATCACCGGCGTGCGCTTCGTCGATCAGGGCGAGCGGCCCGCCTACCAGACGGCGACGCTGGAAAAAGACGGCGAGAGTTTGGTACGCTTGACTTACGGCCACGCGGCCACGTTGTGGCGCATCAACCTGGGCTGGAGTCGTCGGGCTAACAAGGAGCAGTATGGTTTTGTGCTCGATGTGGAGCGCGGTTACTGGACCAAGAACGATCAACTTCCGGACGATGCACAAGACGATCCGCTGTCGGCGCGGATCAAACGCGTGATTCCCTATGTCGAAGATTCACGCAATTGCTTGCTGTTCGAGCCGGTCGAACCGCTGGCCGACGACGTGATGGCCTCGCTACAAGCCGCGATTAAGAGCGCGATTCAAGTGCAGTATCAACTGGAAGACAACGAATTGGCCGCTGAACCACTGCCCTCGCCCGATCAACGTCGCCAGATTCTGCTCTACGAATCAGCCGAAGGCGGCGCGGGCGTGTTACGGCGCTTAGTGGAAGACCCCCAAGCGTGGGCGCAGGTGGCGGCCGAAGCGCTGCGGATCTGTCACTTCGATCCTGAAACCGGCACTGATGTGCGGCACGCGCCGCACTCACGCGAAGATTGCGAGGCGGCGTGCTACGACTGCCTGATGAGCTACTACAACCAGCGCGAGCATCGCCTGCTCGATCGGCAGAAGATTCGCGATGTTCTGTTGGAGTATACGCAAGCGCAGGTGGTCACTTCGCCGGTGGAAAAGACGCGCGGCGATCATTTACAGGCGCTGCTGCGACAGGCTGGTTCTGATCTGGAGCGTCAGTGGTTGAAGTATCTGGACGATCACAAGTATCGATTGCCGTCGAAGGCGCAGGTATTCATTGAGGTTTGCCAGACGCGGCCAGATTTTCTCTACGAAGCCGAACAAATCGCCGTGTACATCGACGGCCCACACCATGCTTACGCTGAACGGCATGCGCGCGACGTGAAGCAAACTGAAGATATGATCGATCACGGCTATACCGTGATTCGGTTTGGATTTGTACTGTTCGCTAACATGTTGAACAGTCCGCCGCCCGCCGAATGCCAGGGATCGCACTTGAAAACGGCGCAGAAACGTCTGTTCTGGTGTTCAAGATGTTAGCGAACACTACAGATTCGGTTTGGATTGGCAGATGATTGGGACACAATCATCGCGCACTATCCCTACGTTTTCGGGAGCGGATCAGGCGTGGCCACTTACTGAGCGTCTCATAATTAGCTAAACTTTTCTGCACACCAAATGCTGGAAAACAAGGCATTTTTGCATGATGCGAGTTTAGGGATTAATGCAACGCTCAGTAGGCCTGACCAAGCCAGGTTTCAATCTCAGCCAGAACCTGATTGAGGCTTGGTTGATCGGCGGGAGCGAGCCGGTCTTCGGGACCGAGGTGCTTGTGATGAGGATGCGTGACGATTTCAGGGTGGTGCTTCATACCGAGGCCGACACGTTTTGCATGAACTGACGGACTGGCAGCGACGTGAGGTAGAGATGATACAAGCCGGCCCACAACATCAGGTCGTCGTCATCGCCCAGTTCGCCGTCTTCGTAGCGGCGGTAGAATTCGATCGTGGAGTAGCCGTACTTGCGCTCATACTCGCGCAAGCGGTCAGACAGTTCGTCAAAGGTCAGGCGTTGTGATTTGACCATGGCACTGCGCCTAATAGTCACTCGTTCTTAAGAAGATTATAGCACGGCCAGCGCCGTGTATGCGGAAGGGGAATCGATGACGTTTGCAGTTGGTTCGTTAGTCAAAGCACGCGGGCGCGAATGGGTGGTGCTGCCGGAATCGGCGGACGAGATGCTGATCCTGCGGCCATTACTGAGCGTCTCATAATTAGCTAAACTTTTCTGCACACCAAATGCTGGAAAACAAGGCATTTTTGCATGATGCGAGTTTAGGGATTAATGCAACGCTCAGTAGGTGGCACGGAAGATGAAGTGGCCGGCATCTATTTGCCGTTGGAGCGCGTCGAGTCGGCGCAATTTGATCTGCCTGATCCCACGCACCCTGGCGATTATCGATCGAGCCGCCTGCTGCGCGATGCGGTACGGCTGGGCTTTCGATCGAGTGCGGGGCCGTTTCGCTCGTTTGCGCGAATCGCGGTTGAGCCGCGCCCGTATCAACTGGTGCCGCTACTGATGGCGTTGAAACTCGATCCGGTGCGGTTGCTGATCGCAGATGATGTAGGCATTGGCAAGACGATCGAAGCGGGACTGATCGCGCGAGAGTTGATCGATCGGGGTGAAGTGGAACGGCTGGCGGTGTTGTGCCCGCCGCAGTTGGCCGAGCAATGGCAAGTGGAATTGCATGACAAATTCCACATCGACGCGGAATTGGTAGTAGCGGCTTCAGCCGCCCGGCTTGAACGAAATTGCCGCGTGGGTCAATCGTTGTTTGATCTGCACCCGTTTGTCATCGTGTCGGCGGATTTCATCAAGTCCGATCGGCGACGCGATGAATTCCTGCGCACGTGCCCGGAGTTGGTGATCATCGACGAGGCCCACACCTGCGCGTACGGCGGCGAGGGGCGCGGTGGGCGGCATCAGCGGCATCATCTGGTGTCGGGCCTGGCCGCGAACCTCAAGCGACATCTGATTCTGGTGACGGCCACGCCGCACAGTGGCAACGAAGCCGCCTTTCGATCGCTGTTGGCGTTGCTCAATCCCGACTTTGCCGAACTGCCCGACGATATGACCGGTAAGGAGAACGAGCACCATCGGCGCAAATTGGCCGCGCAGTTTGTGCAACGCAAGCGGGGCGACATCCAGCGTTACCTGGAGACGGATACGCCGTTTCCCATGCGCGAAGGCGGCGACGTGGAGGAAACGTACAAGCTCTCGGAAGACTACAAGCGCCTGTTTGAACGGGTGTTGAAGTATGCGCGCGAGATCGTGACCAATCCGGCGGATGGCAATCAGCATCGACAGCGGGTGCAGTGGTGGTCGGCACTGGCCTTGCTGCGCTCGCTCGCGTCGAGTCCGGCAGCGGCAGCCGCGACATTGCGCACCCGGGCCGCAAGCGCGGACACCGAGACAGTCGCCGAAGCGGATGAGATCGGGCGGCGCGGTGTGCTGGACGTCGTCGACGATGAATCGGCGGAAGGGATCGATCTGCCGCCGGGTGCAGACTTCGACGAAGGTAGTGGCGAACAGGGTAATCGGCGGCGGTTATTGCAGATGGCGCGTGAGGCCGAAGCGCTGTACGGCGATAAGGATACGAAGTTGCAGAAGGCCATCACGTTGATCAAGAGTCTCAGTACTTCCCGGATTTAA
>PMCF01000208.1 GCA_003154115.1 Anaerolineae bacterium | reverse complement strand
CAAAAAGTCTTTGTGGTTTTCAATCCTAAGGCCGGGAAAGAAGGCCAAGCTGATGAGGTTCGTGCGGCGTTAGCTCAGCATTTCACGCTGCCTCAGTGGACGTCTGAAATCTATGAGACGACGGGCACAGGTCAGGAGGATGTCGCGGCGATCTGCCGTGCGGCTTGCGAGCGAGGCGCAGATCTCGTGATCGCGGCCGGGGGCGATGGGACGCTGGTCGGCGTCGCAAATGGTTTGGTACACAGCCCGGTTCCGTTAGGCATTCTGCCGCTGGGCACCGGCAATGACTTGGCGCGCATCTTATCGATTCCTTTGAAACTGGACGAGGCGCTGGATGTGCTAGTCAGTGATCACGACGTCATAGCGGTGGATGCCATGAAGGTGGGCGAGCGCCACTTCTTTTCAAATGTCAGCGTGGGCATTACCCCCGACGTGATGAATGACACCAGCACGGCAGAAAAGAAACGCTTAGGTCGTTTCGCCTATATTATCTCCATGATCAAGCGGTCGAGCATCTTTCAGTTACAGCGGTATACCTTAACGCTGGATGGTCAGTCTCGGACCATCCGTGCGGCCGAGGTGATGGTTTCCAACACCACGTTGTTTGTGAAGCCGCCTGCGATCTTCGGCCCAACTGAAACGCTCTACGACGGTCAACTAGAGGTCTATCTGATCAGCGCTCACACGGTGGGCGATTACCTGAAGCTGGTGTGGGACATGTTTCGCCGGCCGGGCAAGTCGACGACGAAGTTATCGCACTTAGCAGCCACGCATACCATTCGCATTGAGGCCGCCCATTCTCATTTGGTTCAGGCCGATGGTGAAGTGATTGGTCATACACCGGTCGAAGTCAAGTTAGTCCTCAAGGCTATCCATGTCATCATGCCCAAACCGGTTCCAGTTGCAGCTACGAAATGAGTGGACACTTGTCCAATAAAGCGGTTTCCAGTTCGGTTTACGTTATCGCGCCGCGTAGTCATTCCCGCGAAGGCGGGAATCTAGCCGTTGGCCCTGGATTCCCGCCTTCGCGGGAATGACCGAATCTTAAACCAAATCGAAATTCACGATAGCAGGTCAGATGATCAAGCTAACCGAGGCGACAGTGTGAATCAAGCATCCGAAGCGCAAGTCCAGAAAACACTGGTGCAGACCCCTGAAGCGCAGCGCCTCTTGCATCGGCGCGCGCTTCGACGCGCCACCATCGCGCTCGGGCTGGTCGCCGCGCTAGGCTTGTTTCTCTTGTGGCTGCCATCGACATCGCGCAACTTGCTGGTCAGCAGTTTATTCGCGAATCGGCTGCTGATCGCGTTGCTGGGTGTCTTTGGGTTGATTGCGATTTCACTGCTCTGGGCGGCAGGCCAACGCTTGGACGTGTGGTTGTTTACCGCCTTGAATTTGCGCGGCTATCATGCCATCTGGATGGATCGCCTCATGTGGGTGGCGACGCAGATCGGCAACGTCGGTTTCGCCGCGGCGCTCGTGGTAACCGCGTATGTGCTGGGCGATCAGCGTTTGGCCATTGATTTAGTGTTAGGCTCGTTGACGCTGTGGCTGCTGGTCACGATCATCAAGGCCATAACCGATCGCGCGCGTCCGTTTAATCTGCTGCGTGAAACGCGCGTCATCGGCTGGCGCGAAGCGGGGTTGTCATTTCCCAGCGGGCACACGACGCAAATTTTTTTTATGGCGACCCTCGCCATCAGCCATTTTCAATTGCCGCTAATCGTCGCGCTGGGCTTGTACGCCATCGCCGCGCTGGTCGGGTTTACCCGGATTTACCTGGGCGTGCACTATCCGCGCGATGTGATCGCCGGCGCGATCCTGGGCTTGATCTGGGGCGGCTTAGGGGTGTTGGTAGCACCGTATCTTTTGAGCTGATCGGCGCACGGAGAGTCAGGCACGGGTCGGTAGTGAAGAATAAATCGTTGCGAGGTAGCCGCCAGCCTTTCACGCTCACAGCGCCGTCCCCGGCGCGGATTGTGAGCCGCCGGGGACGGCGGCTTGAGCAATTACGGTTGCGAGGGTAAATGATGGCTAATAATGTCAAGGCAGTCGAGAAAAAAACGGTGGCGGTCGTTAAGAAGCCGGTAGAGGCCGTTAAGAAACCGGTTAACGCCTGGCGGCGGACCATTGACGCCGCGGGCGCAATTGTCGAAAAGCCCTGGCGGCGCTATCGCGCGGCGGTTTTCCTGACGTATCTGATTGGCGCGGTGGTGGCTTTCATCATCCTGGCGGTACTCGCGAAAACGGTCGCCTATTTTACGTTCGACGTGACGATCACGCGCGCGGTGCAGACCTTCAATCCGGGTTGGTTTGATGCTCTCATGCGCGCTTTGACGTGGATCGGATTCTCGCCTCAGGCCTGGATAATCACGCTAGGCATCTTGTTGTTCCTTTACGCGAGCGGTCTGAAATGGGAGACCGTCGTGGCCTTGGTGAGCGTGTTGGGCAGCTCAGCGTTGGGAGTCGGCATCAAAGTCTTGATCGATCGCCCACGACCGAGCGCCGACCTGGTGACCGTCCTCACTCAGTTGAAGGATTTTTCTTTTCCGAGCGGGCATGTGCTGTTCTTTATCACGTTCTTTGGCTTTTTGTTGTTTCTGGCATACACGTTGCTCAAACCTGCGTGGTGGCGCACGTTGCTGCTGGTCATCCTCGTCGGCATGGTGGCGCTGATTGGGCCGTCACGCATCTACGTGGGGCAGCATTGGGCCAGTGATGTGGTTGGCTCGTACTTGCTTGGCAGCGTTTGGCTAGCCCTGTCGGTACTGATTTATCACTGGGGCAAGCCGCGCTTTTTCGTGAACCAGCCGGTTGCCAAAGAAACGCCTAGCAGCGGGGAACCACCGTCATGACGCCTACTGAACCTTCCGCGAGTTTGATACCTTCCGCCTGGACAACGCGCCGCGTAATCCTGGGAACGCTGGTTGTTCTTTTGGTCGCGATCGGCTTCCTGCTCGTCTATCGCTTTCGCCTAGTGATCGTCATCGTCTTCTCCGGCATCGTCGTGAGTATGGCCATGGCTCCGGGCGTCGATTGGCTCCATCGACACCGGCTGCCCCGATCACTGAGTGTCATCGCGATCTACCTGACGCTGCTAGTGTTGCTCATTGGCTTTATCGTTTTGCTGGTACCCCCGATCGTCGAGCAACTGTCGGCGGCGGTGCCCAAAATTGAGAGCTATTATCAGGATTTTAAGGCGGCCCTGGTGAGTTCGCCGTTGCTCGTGATCCGTCAAATCGCCGCGCAAATGCCGGCTCAGATCAATTTGACGCCGGCGGTGTCACCCGCAGCGGGCGCCTCGTTGGATGCGGTCGGCCAGGCGCTCAATACGCTGGGCGTCATCCTGAGTGGCCTCTTTACGCTGGCCGCGATTTTGCTGATCGGCTTTTATTGGACGCTGGAAGGTGAGGGCGCGCTGCACACGCTAATACGGCCCCTGTCCAACGACAAGCGTGAGAGTGCGCATGAGATGCTCCACGAAATTGAAACCCGCGTCGGCGGGTACGTGCGTGGCGAAGGTATTCTGTCGGTAATGATCGGCGTAGCGGATTTAGTCGTTTTTCTGTTGATCGGGTTGCCAGCCGCCTTGGCGGTGGCGCTGTTGGCCGGGATGTTTGAACTGATCCCAGTGTTAGGTCCCACCCTGGGTGCGATCCCCGCCGTGTTAGTCGCCTTCGCCTATGACCCGTCGAAAGTTGTGTGGGTCATCGGGGCGGGAGCGCTCATTCAACTTCTTGAAAATAACGTGCTCGCTCCACGGGTGATGCACAAAACGGTCGGCGTTAATCCCATGGTCACCTTGTTGGCGATCGTGGCGTTTGGCGCTTTGTTTGGCTTCGCCGGTCTGTTGTTAGCGATCCCCATCGCGGCGATTATTCAAATCATTCTCGATCGATCGCTGCTGCGTCCTCAGACGTCCGGGCTGGAAGCGCCGGCCGGTCGCGATCGCTTGAGCAAGCTGCGCTTCGATGTGCAAGAGTTTGTCGTGGATATCCGCAACCTGGCCCGGCACAAAGCGACCGGCAGCGCTCAATCCGAGCTCGATCCGGTCGAGGATACTCTCGAAGCCATTGCGATGGAACTCGATCAGGCGCTGGCTCAAGCCGCGCCGTCGGAGGGCCTAGTATGAAGCGTCTGGCATGGTTCACCCTCATCGTTTTAGCGACGCTCACCACGGCGATCTTGTTCTGGGAATTTCGCGTCGCCGTGATACTGTTTAGTCTGTCGCTGGTGGTGGCGGCCGCCGTGCGGCCTCTGGTCGATCGGTTTGCCGCGCGCGGCCTGCGGCGTGGACTGGCGCTACTGTTCACTTACGCGCTGTGTGTCGGCGGTGCCATCGCCCTGGTGTTGATCCTGAGCGGACCTTTGTTCGCGAATCTTCAACAGCTCACCAAGGATCTGATCAGCGGCTATGAGCAAATCCAGGCGCAATGGCCCACGGGCAGTCCGTTGCAACAGAGTCTGGCCCGGCAGCTGCCGGCCGCCAACGATCTCTCGCAGGCCATCACCGGCCCGCAGGGTGGCGCGGTGCTGCAAACCGTGCTGGGGCTAACGCTGGTCTCCTTTGATCTGCTCGGCCAGCTGCTGATTGTGCTGGTGCTCAGCATATACTGGAGTGCCGACCAGGAACACTTCAAGCGCTTGTGGTTGTCGTTATTACCCTTCGAGNNTCTGGCAGAACATCGAGACCGGCTTTGGCGCTTACTTACGTAGTCAGGTGATCCAAAGTGTGTTGGCCATCATCTTGCTGGGCCTCGGTTATCAGGTGTTGGGCTTAAAGTATCCCGTCGCACTGGCACTGATCGGCGCCATCGGCTGGCTGATACCGTGGGCCGGCGTGCTGCTGGCCGTCATCCCGGCCGTGTTGGTGGGGCTATCAATCAGCCCGGTGTTGGGTCTGCTGGCCGCCGCGCTCACGATCGGGGTACTGTTGTTTCTGGAGTTTGTCGTCGAGCCGCGCCTGTTCAATCGCCGACGTTTCAGTTCGCTGCTGGTCGTGATCGTGCTGCTCGTGCTGGCGGATCAATATGGTCTCATCGGCATTCTGGCCGCTCCGCCGCTGGCCGCCGCCATTCAGATCTTCGCGGGGCAGCTCATTCGCGCGACAACGCGATCGATGGCGACACCCCCCACTCATCCGATCGATCTCACTCAGCCGCTCAGTGCTTTGCAGGCGCGCCTCGCGTCCGTTCAAGCGCAGTTAGCCGCGCAAACCGAAGCGGCGCCGGAACTCGTCAATCTGGTCAATCGATTGACGCAGTTGATCGAACAGGCCACTCAGGAAGAGCGACGGTTGGCCGAAGCCACGGCCACACCGCAGCACTTCAAGGTGCAGCCCTCAGCGGGGGTAATCCGGTGACACAGATCGATGTAGTCGCAGGCGCACGGCGCAGGCTTGATGATAACGTGAAACGCCTCAAGCGGTTCTATGCGTGGGCCGATCAGCGCAGTGGCGGCTCGTTGAGTATCCTGAGTCACGCCGCGCAGCGTTTTGGTGAGATGCGGGCTGGCGAAGCTGCAGCCAGTGTGGCCTTCTGGGCCTTCTTCTCATTGTTTCCATTGCTGCTGTTTCTAGTCGCTATCGGCAGCTTTTTCTTGACGAGCGATCAAGTGTATAACCAGGTCGTGAACTTTGCCGGTCAAATCTTTCCAGGGTCTCAAGACCTGATCCAACAAAACATTCAACAGGTGCTAACCCTGCGCGGCCCGGTGGGGCTGATCGGCTTTGTCGGCTTATTGGTGTCCGCTACGGGGTCGTTTGAAGGTTTGTCGCGCCATATCAATCTGGCCTGGTCCACAGCCCGGCCTCGATCGATTTGGCAATATCGTCTGTTAGGGCTGGGGATGATTGGGGCGTTGGCGGGACTGTTAATTCTGTCGCTGCTCTCCACCGCCGCGGCCAATGTCCTGACCGGCTGGCAGATACCGTTAGGTGGCAGCCTATCGATCTATGGGACAGCGTTGTGGACGATCCTCTCCGGCCTGGTACCAGCGATCTTCACCTTCCTCATGTTTCTTAGTCTGTATCGGTGGGTGCCGCGCACGAAGGTCAAATGGTCGCAGGCGATGTGGGGAGCGGTGGTCGCGACGCTGGCGTGGCAGCTGGTTGCCAGCGCGTTTGTCTGGTTTTTACACAGTGGGTTAACCCAATATCAGTTAATTTATGGATCGCTAGGGACAGTGGTCGGATTGATGATGTGGATCTACGTGTGCAGTTTGATCGCACTCTTTGGCGCGCATCTGAGCGCGGCCGTGGCCCAGCATACTGATCAAGGTCAAAATGCACGTCAGCGGATTATAGTGAAACAAACAGCTGGAGCGGACCAAGGCTGACAAATCAAGCCTGGCACTTCGGCCGCACTTCACTACTACTCAGACCAACGTCATTGCGAGCGTGGTTCGCCCAGCGCGCCCCGCCGCAAAGCGGCGGACAGGGCGTGCGAAGCAATCTCAGGCGTGATGGGAGATTGCTTCGTCGCTGGGAAGCGCTCCTCGCCATGACGGCTGATCTGAAAATGCTCGCAGCCCTCGTCCGCGAGGGCGCTCCCCGGGGACGGGGAACGGAGCGTTTTCATGGTTTGTGGTGAACGCAGTTCATGAGGTCTGAGTAGTTAGCACATCTTGCCAAGAGAGGCTATCTATGAATCCTGAAGTCACAGAAATCGAATTCAGCAAGTCCGACTTGTACGACTTAAGAATTGCTAAGTCCAAGCTCGAAAAGCGCGGCTTGATGGTGCAATTTTCTGATCTGGTTGGCCGGCCCACCCAAGCCGTGCTTAAACGCTTGCCCAAGCGGTGGAACGCCATGATCGGTAGGGCCACCCAGGCCGCCTTATTCAAGGGATTAGAATTCGTGATCTTGACGATGGGTGACACCCAGCCGAAAGCGTCGAGCGACCGGCTCCACAAAGTGTTGGTCACCACGTCTGGAATGATCGGCGGCGCCGCCGGTCTCACCTCGTCCCTGATCGAATTACCCGTCTCAACCTGCCTGGTCCTGCGTTCTATCGCCGATATTGCGCGGAGTGAGGGACACGATATTGCCCAGCTTGAAGTCAAATTATCCTGCCTGGAAGTTCTGGCCTTAAGTGGCAAGAGCGCCAACGACGAAGTTCCCGGTGAGGGCTATTGGGCGGTGAGAGGCTTCTTAGGGAAATCCGTGTCGGAAGCGGCGGCCTATATCGCCGAAAAAGGCTTGGCCGAAGAGGGCGCGCCCCCATTGGCCAAACTGATCGCCAAAATCGCGGCCCGATTTAGCACAGTGGTCACCGAAGAGATGGCGGCCAAAGCCGTGCCGGTGGTGGGGGCCGTGGCCGGTGGCACGATCAATCTCCTGTTTATGCAGCACTTCCAGTCGATGGCCACCGGACATTTCATTGTCAAGCGACTCGAGGCCAAATACGGCTCTGAATGGGTCCAAAGAATGTATGCCGAGTGTGATCGCGTCAGTCGCTAAGACGATGCACCGGGCATGATCTGCCCAGGATTCCGATCAAACGGCTGCGGATGCCCGAAGATAAAAGCGGCAGTTTTGTCGCTGACTCATCGATTGGGCGCTGCCGCATACGCCATAAAAGTTATGAGCACTCCACACGAGAAGATGCACAAACACCATTGGAGGTTTCTCACATGTCCAGAGTTTGCACGTTCAGAGTTGGATTGGCCTTGGTGCTATGCTCGATGATCGGAGTAGCCTGTCAAGTCCAGCCACAAACCTATCGGCCTCTTACGGAGCCGGAATTATAAGTCTACCTGACGGCGCACGCGCTCACCCCGGTCGCGGTTGAACAGTGGAAAGAGACAACCTTGATTCTGTTTGATAACGGCCAGGCGATTGGCGTAGCCAATGTCGCCATGGATGGGAATGGTAACCCGGTTAGGAATATCCTGACGGCAGCGGGAACAGGGGAAAAGCAACCTGGCACTGACTAATCTCCGACGCCACCTAGCCGGATCGCGACGGTGTGGACGCTGGGTCCGCCACTGGACAATACGGTCATGGCTATTCTCATTCACGATGAGAAGCTGGCCGCAGGGACCAGCACCGTAATGATTGTCTTTCAAAATGGTCAACGGGTTTCGTCGCCTACTCACGGACACCGGGGTGTATTCGTTCATGATCCAGCAGCTGCTGCCGGCTGGCAAACCGTTCGCTTCTACACGGCAGCGGGAGAAGTAGTAGGCGAGCTCACGCATTGAGGGAACCCCAAAAACAAATGGCGCCCAACCCGCAGCCATTCGGACCTATCGACGGTTGTCCGATCGGCAAACTGCCAACATCGAAGTACTGCGGGCGTGGTACACCACAGTGGCGACCATGCGCAAACGCGCCATCAAAGACGCCGACCTCGCCAAGATGAACGAGTGGGTGGCGCAGTATGTGAAGATCGCCAAAGTCGCGCTGCGCGGGAAGAAGCAATTGCTGGAGGCTAGCGCAGATCGGCGTGACGGCGCGCACCACCAAGACGGCGGCACAGAAAGCCGCGCCGCAGAAAGCGGCGGCAACGCGCGCCGCGAAGAAGGCGTAATGACGAAAAGACCTGGCAGGTTTCCATTGATGGTCAGGCACGGCGTGATGATCGCTCCATTCGATCATCTAGCTATGCTTTCTTGAAGATGGAAACCTGCCAGGTCTGACGTGTTTGGCGCTTGCCCTGCGGAGCAACTTGTTGTATGCTGATGGCAACGAGGTTGGAATTCGTGTACACGAATCGGGATAATCAGTAGAGTTTATGCACAATAAGAGTCTGGACTCGAGCCGGACCTTTGTGCGCGTCGTGAGATCATTACCGCCCCGTAAGGTCTGCTAGGTTTTGCGGCTTTTGGGCCTGTA